>CAMQUX010000112.1 GCA_947037905.1 uncultured Desulfovibrionaceae bacterium
CGTGGTGCGTCATAAACATTTAATGTTCTAAAATGACAAGGAGAATGATAAGCTACTTTTTTGCCTGTTTCAGTAAATTTCTCTTTTTCCATACCAAGAACATCATGAACAAAGCTACTAAAATCAATAACTTTCGCTCCAAATTGCTCTACACGCAAAGCCCCTTCTGGATCATTTCTCATAATATGAGCATAACCATGTGTTAAAAAAGAAGCACAAGATGCACAAAGGGTTATTATATAATCATATCTTGCAATATCCATTGCTTTAATATTTTGCATGACGAGATCTTTTGTTGCGGCGGCTTCACCCATCATTTTTAGAGGTAAACCACAACAACTTTGCCCTTCTGGATATTCTATAGCTACATTTTCTCCGCTAAGGACTGTCACTGCTGCAACTAAATGCTCAGGATAAATAAATTCCTGCGCACAGCCTGAAAAAATGGCTATTCGGTAGCGTGGATCGCTTATTTCTTCCACTTTTAAATCTTTCCATAACGAACGAAAGTTCTTATTTGCTAGTGCTGGAAGACGGCGGAAATTGTGATCTTTAGCAAACATAAGAGGTAAGTGACGCAAAAACCCCTCTGTTTTTGGATCTTTCATAGGAACTTGTGCAAAACGTCCTGCTTTTAAAAGAGAATGAAAAAGTACTCGATTTTTCATTACTTTTGCTAAAAGAGCACTTTCTAAAGGATGCCCTTCTTCTTCTAAAATCATAGAATAAATATCTTTTATGAGATTTGGTAAATCAATATCTGCTGCACAAATATCTTTACATGCTCCACAGTTAATACAGTTTTGTACAAGCACTTTTGCTTTATCTCGACTATGAAAGAAATAGGTCAAAATAAGCCCTATTGCTCCTATATAAATATGTCCCATTTCATGCCCACCAACCATGCGGTAGACAGGACAAACATTTGCACATGCTCCACAGCGTACACAGCGAAGAATTTGTTTAAAATTATCATCTTTTGCGATGACTGAGCGACCGTTATCTAAAAAGACTATATGCATTTCTTTCTTATTATCTTTGCCTACTAAACATTCATTTGCTCCTGTTATCCAAGTAACATATGATGTTAGAGTTTGTGCTGTTGCGTTGCGTGGTAAGACTTCTAATATTTTTAACGCATCGCTTACAGATTCTGTTAATTTTTCCAAACCACATAAAGTAACATGTACTCGTGGAAGTGTAGTTACTAACCGAGCATTACCTTCGTTAGTCACTATACCTACAGATCCTGTTTCTGCTATTGCAAAGTTAGCGCCCGATATTCCCATATCAGCTTCTGCAAAATCTTTGCGGAGCATTCTGCGTGCTACTTTTACTAGTTTTGCAATATCACTTTCTTGGCTTTCCCCTGATACTTTAGTAAAAAGCTCTTGCACTTGTATGCGAGATAAATGAATTGCGGGCATTACCATATGGCTTGGCCCTTCGTGACGGAGCTGAATTATTCTTTCACCTAGGTCTGTTTCAATCACTTCAAAACCAGCGTTTTCTAAGAAACTATTTAAGTGTGTTTCTTCTGCTGTCATAGATTTTGATTTAATAATTTTTGTACATTTATTATCTTTGGCTATTTTAGCTATAAGACTATTTGCCTCTCCTACTGTTTTAGCTAAATGAACATGCACTCCATGTTTTTCTGCCTTAACTTTAAATGCGTTATAAAGCTCATCTAAATGTGCTACAGATTTATCTTTTCTATTTGCTACATCTTTAATCAACGCTTTATCATCTATTTCTGCAAAAGCAGTTTCACGGGAAGCTTTATATGCTACAGCAAAAGTATCAAGTATCTTGCGTAAAAAATCGTTCTCAATTGCAGTGGATATATCTTCACGATAATCTTTAAATGTTACTGTTTTCATTATACGTCCTCCAAAAGAAGAATATGTAAAGCTAGAGGTCCATGAACTCCTATTGAAAGTACTCGTTCAATATCTGCTGTTCGGCTTGGACCTGTTATAAAAGCGGTGTAATCTGCTTTATTCATATAAGTTACTAAAACATCATTTATTTTATCTAAACTTTCTACTATTTTACTCATTGGTAAGACTGCTACATGATATTCACTTATCATTGTTGCTAAGCGTAATTCTTCAGATGGACAATTAATTACAAGGCTTCCTGTATCGGCTATTCCATGATCTGCATAGGTTAAACCGATATCTAATCCTGCAAGATACTCTCGCAGACCTGATTCTAAAAGAACCATTTTCTTTTCTTTTGCGGCAAGTTCGAGTTCTTTAAAATCCTTTTTAGCTAAGCTTGGAGCTGCTATTATTCTTTCTTCACGTAATGGGATATCATTACCTTCTGCAATTAAAATTTGACAAGGAGGTTTTTTTTCACAAAGATCGATTGTATACGCTATAGCTTCGTTAAAGTTTTTAATCTTTTTTACAACTGTACCTACTGCTTCTGCTTTCTTAATAAATAGATCAAAATGAGCATCTTTTTTAGCCATTATTTTCTCCTATGTTTCGTAAACAAAAAATTACCGCAATAATTTATTTTTTTGTATCACTTGTGTTAATTCTGCCATCGCTAACTCTTTATTAAAAGAGCTTGAAAGCTTTATTCTTCAGTATTTGACGTTATAAAGAATCAGCATAGATTTCTATTACATGTTTGACTATTATATTTGTTTTTTCTTGAGAACTCAGATCATTTAATTGTAACATGCAAGCAGGGCAAGTTGTTGCTATGAGTTCAATATTTTTATCTGTAATATTTTTGATTTTTTTAGAGCCTATTTTACGAGCTGTTGGATAATTAAAAAGAGTATAACTTCCGCCGCAACCACAGCAACTGCTTGCATCTAGTTCTTCTAAAGAATAATTTGCATTTGCTTGTAGTAATGTTCGGGGTTGTGCTGTTATTTTTAACATATTCTTTAAATGACAAGGATCATGATATGTTATTTTTTTTGCATCTTTTTTACTTTCTAATCCTTTAACTTGTAGAATATCCACTAAAAATTCAGTTATATCCATTGTTTTTTCAGATAATTCTTGTAAAAATTTATTATCTCCAGCGCTGCCTTTATACTCTTTCCCCCAAAGTTCTTTAATAGTTGAGGTGCACGATGCACAGCCTGTAACAAGATAATCAAAATCTTCTTTTTTAAACGAGTCTATATTATACGCTACAAGTTCATCGTACGCAGTACGCTCTCCACTTGCAAGAAGTGGTATTCCACAGCACGCTTGTGCTGGTGGCATAAATATTCCTACACCATGGTGTTCTAAAACTTTAATGATGCTCTGTGCTATTTCTGGATAAATTTTATCTGCCATACAACCAACATAAACAGCAACTTTAAGATTGCTTTTTCCTTTTGGAGTATTGAGTTCAGGGCATATTTTATGAAAAGCCTTAGGTGCAAGTGAGTTTATATGCCTATCTGCAAGAAGAGGTAATTTTACACGAAAGCAATTCGTATTTTGAGCTGATTTTGATACTTTTTTTAATGCAACCCATTGAAATTTACCACTTAAATCCAGAACAAAATTAAAAAGTTTAGGATTTGTGAGCATCTTTTTAAATACTATTTTTTTTACAAAAGATAATCCTAAATATTCAACAAAAATAGAACGTGCTTTTAGAAAGATATCCATAATCTTTACACCACTTGGACAGTTAACTTGGCATGTACCGCATAATAAACAAGAATTTAAACGCTCATTTACTGAATCGACATCCAGTGCTATTTTATTGCCAAGCCCTGCAAGTAATGAAATCTTTCCACGTGTAACATCAGACTCTTTGCCTGTTTCTTTAAATACAGGACATACACTTTGACACATACCACACCGCATACAACTTACGAGTAAATCATCTAACTCTGAAAGCATCTGTGTCAATTTATCTAAACTTGCCATATTAATTCCTTTAAATCATTTGTTCTGAAGGTGAATAAGTTGCTTATTTAAACCTATTATCTTTATTTTATTGAATTTAATACTGTATTTTTATTGAATCGAACACCTATAAAAATTAAAATACACATTTATCTAAGTTTTTATATTACTATTTTAAATGAGTTCCATATAGAAAACTCGAGTAATTTATTAAAAATTACAGATATTTACCCTATAATTTTTCTATCCTACAATCTTTCCTGGGTTTAAAATATTCTTAGGATCAAGAGATCTTTTCATTCTCAAAGAGTATTCAATAGTAGCTGCTGTTACTTCTTTTGTCATAAACTTACTTTTTGCAAGCCCTATTCCATGCTCACCTGATAAAGTTCCGCCAAGTGCTATTGCTCTATCAAATATAGCATTCACACCTTTTTCTACACGTTCCCATTCTTGTGCGTCACGTTTATCGCACAAAATTGTAGGGTGCAGATTACCATCACCTGCGTGTCCAAAAGTTCCTATTGTGAGCGAAAACTCTTCTGATATTTCTCGTAAAGATTTCATCATATGCGGAATTTTAGAGCGAGGAACTGTTGCATCTTCTAAAACACAGGTTGGGCGAAAGCTTGCTAGTGCTGGAAGAGCGTCCCTTCTTGCTTGCCAAATACGTGCACGTTCTTCTGCATTTTTAGCTACAGTTATTTTTGTTGCGCCAAATTCTTTGCAAATTTTTTCTATTTTTTCTGCATCTTCTTCCACTTCAGCAGGGTGTCCATCTACTTCGATTAAAAGTAGCGCCTCTGCATCTATTGGTAAACCTGCTTTACGAAAATTTTCAACTGTTCGGATAGTAAAATTATCCATAAATTCTAAGGTCGCTGGGACTATTTTATTTGCTATTATTGCAGCTACTGTTTCTGATGCAGCATCTACGCTTGAAAATATTGCAACTAATGATTTTGCTGCACGTACTGGTGGAATAAGTTTGAGTGTTATTTTATCAAAAACACCAAGTGTTCCTTCTGAGCCGACCATGAGTCCTGTTAAATTATATCCTGTGGCACATTTTACTGTTTTAGAACCTGTTTGGATAAGATTTCCAGTAACGTCCCAAAACTCTAAGCCCATAACATAATCTTTTGTTACGCCGTATTTTAAGCCACGTAAACCACCTGCATTTTCTGCCACGTTACCAGCTATTGTTGATACTGCTTGTGAGCCTGGATCTGGTGGATAAAAT
>CAMQUX010000113.1 GCA_947037905.1 uncultured Desulfovibrionaceae bacterium
CTATTTATTTTGCAACAACTAAATCTTCTGCAAAAACTTGTTCTTTCTTTGTGCTTTCTTTACGTTCTTTGTTCAGTAACGCAACTGCTTTTTCTGGATGACTTTCAGCCCAGAAAGTAAGACGCTGACAATTTGGACAAGCAATAATTTGTTGTCCTTTTTGTAAATCGATAAAAACTTGCGGAGGTACAACAATATTACAACCTCGACAAACAGCATTATCAACAGGAACAATAACAGGATGCTCTATACGTGAGCGAATGAACTCATAGCGTTGTAGTATTGGTTTTGGAATACCTTTGTATGCTTTTTCTCTTTTCTTTTGAAATTCTTCACACTGTTTAGTGAAAACAGACATGCGTTCTTGCATAGTACTTTCTCTTTCAGTATAGGTAACAAGAATTTCTTCAGCATCTACACCAAGTGAATCAAAAGTTTTTTGCTGTCTTTCTAATTCTTCTAAAAAAGCAACACGCTCTTCTTCACGAAGCGCATTTTGCTTTTCCATATTCTCCATTTCACGAAGCATAGCATGATATTCTTTTGTATTTTGAGCAAGCATAAGTTTATTTTTGCTCTTCTTAATACGAGAATCATCTTCCTCTATATCTTTTTGCAAACGTACTTGCTGAGTTTCTAAATGAGTTATACGCTCTTGGTGTGTTTCTTGACGTCTTTTTATAGAATCAAGTTCTTCTTTAAGCTCTTCGATTTCTTGAGGAATTTTTTGAAGTTCTGCTTCGAGCACATAAATTTCGTCATCAACAAGTTGTAATATAACAAGTTGTTCTATTTGTTCCTGATACATGTAAACCTCTTTATAGTGTTATTTTATACTAGCTAAATAGCAAATATAATAAGTTAGGTACAAAAATTATCTCATCTAAATGCTATATGAAAAAGGGTTTTCACCCGAAAAAAACCGAACTTCGCAAGCAACTTGCGCTGCAAGCTCCTTGGTAAAACGTCGCATCATTTCTTCTTCTAACTCAAAATGTCCCATATCAATAATGCACTGCTCATTTTCCATACAAGCTACTGCCGCATGATATTTAACATCGCCTGTTAAAAAGACATCTGCACCTTTCCCAAAAGCAAGAGGAGCAAAATCGCTCCCAGAACCAAGACAATAAGCAACTGTCTCTATTTGCTCTGGTAGTTTTCCACAAATTTTATACTGTATTTTTTTCTCTTGCGAAATAAATATATTTTGCAAAAGAGATAAAAATTCTTCTCGTTGATATTTCCTAGGCAATTTACCATATTCGCCTAAGCCTGCAGTATACATAGGGTATGCTACTTTAGTATAAGATATGGCACAATTTGGAAGAATTTTCATTATAAATTCTTGTGCTTCTTGTTCTTTTTCACAAAAACAAAAAACATGACAAATATTTTCACAACACATAACAGAATGTACAAAAGGAGATATATCTATCTGCTCATTTATTTCATCTGATAAATGATTTTTTACAAAACTAAAACGGACAAAATTTTCTTTTTCGCTTGGTTCAAGTACTTTTCTATCTGTAAGTTTACAAGCATCACCTATCCAAAAAGCGTTTCCATTTGGAAGACTATCTAGCGAAGTATGTGCAGCATAGAGCCATGCACCTTTTTTCATGAGCAAACGAACTATATCTGTATAAGAATTTTTCCGAGATAAAAATTGTGCTTTCATGCTTAATGGGTGATGACTAATAAGACAATCTGCACCAAAAGCTAACGCATCTATAATATTTTTTTGTGTTGGCTCTAAAAAAACAGCTACCTTACTAATTTCATTTAACTCTCCAACAACTTGCACACCACTATTATCCCAATCTTCTTGTAGATTATTAGGTATATGTTGTTCTAAAAAAGAGAAAAAATCATGCGCATTCATAGCCATTTTCTACCTATTCGCTTAAAGAACGAAAAACTAATTTTAGACTATAACAAAAAAAATAGCTACAAGCAAGCTAGCAAAAGCAAGTAAAATCTATTTACTACTACTTTTGCTATTACCTACCCAAAAAGCTATTATATACATATTATTCTTAAAAACATTTGCCTTATTAAAACTATAACTACTCTATCATTATTTTTTCTTAAAAATTTAAGCAAGAACTGCTTATATTACGCCCTTTCATATTATTTTTCACAAAAACTCTCACAGATTATAATAATGTAAAATACTGAAAGCGAATAACTACATTAGCGATGCTTCATAGAAAGAAGTATACGCTCCATTTTTCGCCATAAGTTCATCATGTGAGCCTTGTTCTAGAACCACACCATCACCAATAACTAGTATACAATCCGCGTGCCTAATAGTTGAAAGTCTATGCGCAATAACAATCACTGTACGATCTTTCATTAAATTATCGATAGCTTTTTGCACTACTTTTTCTGATTTATTATCAAGTGCAGATGTGGCTTCATCTAAAATAACAATTGGTGCATTTTTTAAGAATGCTCTCGCTATTCCCACACGTTGTTTTTGCCCGCCTGACAGAAGAACCCCTCGTTCACCTATTTCTGTATCTAAACCCTTTTCAAGAGAATCTACAAACTCTTTCAAGCATGCGTTTTCAACCGCTTGATCTAAATTTTCTTGTGTCGCATGCTCGCTCCCCAGAAGAATATTCGCACGAAGAGATCCTGCAAAAAGAAAATTATCTTGAAACACTATGCCTATATGCTCACGTAGAGAGTGCATTTGCATATCTCGAATATCAAGCCCGTCAATTTCAATACTACCTGAGCCAATTTCATAAAATCTCGGCAAAAGATTAACAAGTGTTGTCTTTCCGCCACCTGAGCTACCTACAAAAGCGTAGGTTTTCCCTATTGGGATTTCTATATTAATATTTTTTAGCACCGGATGACTTGTATCATAAGAAAAAGAAACATCTTTATAAACAATCTTATCCTTAGGGAAAGGCATTTCTTTTGCATCTTCTTTATCTATAATATCTGGAACTTCTTCTAATAATTCAACAACTCTTCCCATGGAAAACATAGCTTTATAAAGTCCTTGGTATGTTCCACCTATACCTTTAACTGGAGTATAAAGCATTACAAGGGCTGTTAAAAATGAAGCAAACCCCCCAGCTGATATTTGATTTGTTACAACAAGATGACTACCGTACCAAATAGCTGTTGCTATACCAATAGATGCTATAACTTGTACCATAGGTGTAATTAAACCAGTTTTTTGAATAACCTTTACGCCAAGATTAAATCCAAAAATTTGATTCTTTCTAAATTTTCTACTCATAAAGTCTTGCAAGTTGTATGAACTAATAATTTTATTCCCATGAAAGCTCTCATTATAGTGCGTTGTAATATCCGCACCAATTTGTGCCCCTTCCTCAAGAAGAGTTCCAAATCTCTTTTTTACAAAGCGAAGTGGTGTCAAAGAAAACCCTAGAATAGCAACAACTACAATCGCAAGCTGCCACGAATTATAAAAAAGTACTCCTACTAACCCTACAATAGAGAAAAATTTTGTGCTAAAATATCTCATATTTCCAAGAAGACCACTTGACGCAGCACCCACATCTCCAGCAAACCTAACCATTATATCGCCTGATGTTCGGGTATCAAAAAAAGACACTGGATAGATGAGAAGTTTTTTAAACAAGGTAAAGCTCAAATCATTAGTAATTTTACCTCCTACCCAAAAATTTAAATAACCTGCTATATAATTTAAAATAGTTTGAAGGAGCGAAAAACCAATTATTAAAAAAGGAATAAAATCTGTTGTCCCAATTTTTTTCTCAACCAAAACAACATCCAGATACGGTTTAAGAGCCCATGCAGCGGCACTACTCATAAGCCCGATTGGAACTGTTATAGCAAGTGTTAGAAAAAAACGAAACCAGTAAGGTTTCACAAATGGAATAAAAACCGAATAATTTTCCTTAAACGTTTTTTCACTTGCTTTTCTAGGTGGCTTTTCGCTTGTTTTTTTCTTAAACTTTAGCTTCACTTTTTTATCTAGTTTTTTATCAGTTTTTTCAGACATAAGTATCTCTTTCTATATATTATTATTTATATGTTATTAAAATCTAGATTGAAATAATATTTTCATTCTAGCTGGCAATAGCACAAATTTATTTATTTTCAAAATACTAGTAATTTTACTATTACAAAGCAACTGCAAAGAATGTATATCTTTAATTTTGAAAAGCAAGAAAAAATATTCACGTGCAAGAAATTTTCTTGCAATGACAGGAGAAAAAATATGAGGAAGCTCTTTTGCATGAAGAAACATTTCCAGAAAAATCTCAAGCAGAGGCAAATCTTTTTCTCTAACTATTTTTTGGAAAAATACATTCTGATAGGCAGTTGTCAATTCCTCATCAATATTAAAAAGCTCTTTCATCTTTTCTTTTTGCGCAAGATAATGCATCTCTTTCATTTTTTTTTCAGATGTTATTGAAATATTTTCCCCGTGCCATCTATAGTATACAAGAGGACTTGTTATGCGTGCAAAATTTATATATGGCAACAAATCTAACCAAAATGCATAATCCTCTGTTACCAAGTACTTTTCTTTAAAACGCACAGGATATTTTATAAGTATCTCTTTTCGAAACATAACCGCACTTGTAAGAACACTTGGCCCTCGAAGAAGGATTCTCGACTTAAGCACACCGTCAGAAACTTTTGCGCTCGCAAGTTTCCTCTTTTTTGGAAACCGAGTATACGCGCTACTCACAAGACCTATATGTGTATTAGTCTCTAAAAAAGCAACTTGCACCGCAAGACGTGTAGGTACAGCTATATCATCAGCATCTAAAAACGCGATAAACTCGCCTTTTGCGAGCTCCATTCCTAAATTGCGTATTTTTGCTATGCCTTGATTTTCTGGATACTCAAAAAGCCGTATTCTTTCATCATTATAGTTTGTGATTAAAGGTGCGACACTCTCATTTGAACCATCATTTATGATAATTAGCTCAAAATCTGTAAAAGTTTGCCCGAGAATAGAACTAATAGCTTCATCTAAATACGATTCTTTTGTATTATATGTAGGTATTATAACTGATACTTTTGGCATAGAACCTCTAGATATTTTTTAAGCTGATAGAAAAGGGAGTTTAAGACAAGAT
>CAMQUX010000114.1 GCA_947037905.1 uncultured Desulfovibrionaceae bacterium
CCCTTATATTGGTCTGTTTGGTACGGTGTGGGGCATCATGCATGCATTTATTGCCTGCCTTGCTTATAATAAGAGAGCTAATATCTAATTAATGAAGGAGTTTATTTATGAGTCTAAATATTACGATTGTTATAATATATTTTGTGATTGTTCTTGGTTGTGGATTTGTTGGTATGCTTCTTACAAAAAACAATGCAGATTTTCTTGTGGCAGGACGCAGCTTAGGACTTTGGATGTATTTCCCTTGTCTGTCGACCGTTCTTATTGGCGGCGGAGCCACTTTTGGCGCTGTTACCTTAAGTTATAAAGCTGGAATTTCTGGCGCTTGGATAACTATCATGTACGGTCTAGGAATCATGACCATGGGATTTTTACTCTCAAGTAGTATGGCGAAACTACGAGTTTTTAGCATAAGTGAAATGCTTGAATCTCGCTATAGCCATGAAGCAAGATATATTAGCGCAATCATCTCTACTGCATATACTTTTATGCTCTCAGTGGTACAAGTAATTGCTATTGGTGGTGTGTTGCATGCATTTTTAGGCTGGGATTTAAAAATCGCCATGGCAATAGGTGGTATTGTCGCTCTTACATACACTCTTTTAGGTGGCATGCGTGCTATTGCGTATACAGATTTTATTCAATTTTGTATTATGATTGTTGGCATTTTCTTTCTTATGGTTCCAGCTACCATTAAAGAATGCGGAGGAATTAAAGCTCTTTTTGCAGCAGTACCACCAGAATTCTTAAGTCCTGTAGGCATTGGTTATGATAAAATATTTATGTATTTTCTGCTTATGTTTCTTGGTATTATGATTGGGCAAGATATTTGGCAACGTGTTTTCACAGCAAAAAGTCCTAAAATAGCAGCACAAGGAACAAAACTCGCAGGGCTTTTCTCCATTGCATGGGGTGCAGCCATGGGTATTTTTGGCTTAGGCGCTTATGTACTTTTACCAAATATCGACCCACAACTGGCACTTGGTCAATTAGTTGTTCATCTTATGCCTGCAGGTCTTCAGGGAATTGTTATAGCAGCACTGCTTGCGACACTCATGTCTTCTTGTAGTGGACAAACACTTGCTACCTCAACATTACTTGTGAACGATGTATTCAAACCTTTTCTTGCACATAGAGATGATTCTCCTAAAAAAATGGTCTTTTTTGCTCGTTTAAGTACTTTTTTAATAGGAAGCATGAGCATTATTGTAGCGCTGTGCATTGGTAATGTTTTAGAGGCATTAGATATCGCCTACGCACTCCTTTCTGGTTGTGTGTTCATGCCTGTTGTTTTAGGATTCTTTTGGAAAAAATCCACTGCAAAAGGTGCTTCTTATTCTATGCTTATTAGTATGGCGGTTACAATTTGCTCAATCATCATTTTTGGAGCATCATCACCTCTTACTATCATATCTGGAATGACTACAAGTATTGTATCACTTGTTATAATAAGTCTTGTTTGTAAAGATGTAAATCATGAAAAATTAGCAGAATGGGAAAGAATCCTTTCTAGTAAATAATAATCTTACTATCAAACCTGTCAAAGCAGTTAATAAATAAATTGTTAAAATCTTAATTGTTAAAATCTTAATATTTAAACCCAAAAAGGAAATAAGTTCAGTCTTATTTCCTTTTTAATTGCTTAAAATAACGATGTATTATAAAATGTAGCATTAAATATATATAATCGAAAAACTATGAGCATAAATTCGCTACACACAAAACTAAATACTATAGATACGAAAGATTTCCCTAAAGAACTTCTTTCGCATATTTTTTCTATAATCAATACTTTGCACGATAATATTGCAATTCTTGACGCACAAGGCGTACTGCGCTGGGTGAGTGATGATTTTTTAAATACGTATAATCTTAAACATGAAGATGTTATTGGCACAAATACTCTTGAGCTTGAAAGAAAAAAAATATTTTCTCCCTCAGTTGCGTCTCTTGTTCTACAAAGCAAACAGCAAGTTACTGTTATAGAAAAAACAAAAGATGGGCGACAATTTATTGCAACAGCAATACCTATTTACGGGAAAAATGGCGAAATTAAATGGATATTTAGCTATACAATTAATCCTAAAAATTTTCTCTCTATCCACAGCGTCTATAAAGAACTAAAGCTCACAGAACACGATGATAATAAAGAACTGCAATTAGAAAATCTTATTTTACAAAGTAAAAGCATACAAAAAATACTGCATCTTATTCCTAAAATAGCTAATATTGATACGAATATTCTTGTTACTGGTGAATCTGGAACAGGAAAAACAGCCTTTGCGCGCCTTATTCATGCACAAAAAACTACTCCTAATACTCCATTTGTAGAAATAAACTGCGCAGAAATTCCTATACATCTTTTAGAATCTGAACTTTTTGGTTATGAAACAGGTGCTTTTACTGGCGCAAAAACTCAAGGCAAAATAGGACGCATTCAGCTCGCCCACAAAGGTACTCTTTTCTTAGATGAAATAGGAGAACTCCCCTTAGAAACACAAGCTAAACTCCTGCAAGTTATTCAAGAAAAAAAGATAACTCGCCTTGGTGGTACAAAATCTATTTTTGTCGATTTTAGGCTCATTGCAGCAACAAATCAGAATCTCCTTGAGCTGGTTGAAAAAAAACTTTTCCGAAAAGACCTCTATTTTCGTTTAAATGTTCTCCCTCTTTATATGCCATCGCTTAAAGAACGCAGAGAAGATATCATCCCTCTTGCAAAAAAATTCTTAAACGATTTCAATCTAAAATATAAAACGAACAAAATTTTCAGCGCAAGTCTTGAGGATATACTCGAAGAATATTCCTACCCTGGGAACATTCGCGAGCTTAAAAATCTTATTGAACAGCTTGTTATTGTTACCGATGACGTGCTTATTAGTGAAATAGAGCTTCCTAAAAATATCTTGCTCGACCATTTTTATACACCTAAAAAACATAAAACGCTCAAAGAAACACTCGAAGATCTAGAAGCGCAAATTATCATGAAAACCTATAAAAATTATAAAACAACCACTGCAACTGCAAAGGAACTTGGCATAAGCCAAGCTACTGCAACGAGAAAAATTCAAAAGTATCTCAAGTCAAAATAATATCTTTTTACTATTGCTTGTGCCTAAAAGAAATAATCATCTCAGGATTATTTATCTATAGGAGCAGGCTTTATGCACAAAAAAAAACAACCACTATTTTTAATTTTCTTTTTACTTATCTTTGTAGCTTTTAATTCCGCTTGCACTAGCCATAAGTCTGCACCCAATAGTCGAAACAGTAAAAACCAACTTACCGATACGGAAAAAGCCTTCCTTATCCACGAAAAAATTACTGAAGATGAAAACCTTAATCTTTATAACGTTTATGTGCATGTGTATAATAATAAAGCATACCTTGTAGGAATTTGCGACGGAAAAATAAATGCTATACGCGCAAAAGAACTTGCATATTCTGTAAATGGCATTTTTTTTGTGAAAACACATTTTGTTGAGAAAGATAAAACAAACACCTACAGAGCCATAGATGATTTTGGAATAACAACTGATATTAAAACTGCACTTGGTAACAATAAGGATATTTGGTCAAATAATGTTTCGGTAAAAACGCTTCAATGTAACGTTGTACTTTTAGGAATAATGGCAACTGAACAAGATATTGAGATTGTAGTCAACACTGCAAGAAACACAAAGAAAGTAGAACATGTGGAGAATTTTTTAAGCCTAGTTGAGTAAATAGTTAGCAATAAAAAATGAGCAACACTGACAATAGAAATTTTTCTACTAGTAAATATAAAAAGTATCTGAGCTATAAATATATAATTCTACAGCTCAGATACTTTTTTATATCTTTTTATAAGATAGCTTTTTATAAAGTATTTTTATATTTTTTTTGTAAGGCAGTTTTTATAAAGTAACACGCATATGAAAAATAAAATCATATTGTAAAGAGTTCGTTAAAACTTTTCTATACGCTTAAACACAGTGTATTTATTAGAAATTCACGTTCTATAATTTCTACAATAGCCCTTTCTTTTCTTGTTCTAAATACCAAGCGTATGTTGCACGTAGCCCGTCTGTAAATTTAATAGAAGCTTTCCAGCCCATGCGCTCAATAAGAGATGAGTCCATCATTTTACGTGGTGTACCGTCTGGCTTAGTTGGATCTGTTAAAATATCGCCTGTAAACCCTACAACCTCTGCAACGCTCTTTGCAAGTTCAAGTATACTCATTTCTGTATTAGTACCAATATTTACGTGTGTCTCGCCTGAATAATTATCCATTAAGAATAAAGAGCCTGCGATCATATCGTCCACATGAATAAATTCACGAAGAGCAGTGCCTGTGCCCCAAATGGTAACCTCTTTTAGTCCGTCACGTTTAGCCTCATGAAAACGGCGAAGTATAGCTGGTAGAACATGGCTATTTTCGGGGTGAAAATTATCCTCAGGTCCATAAAGATTTGTCGGCATTGCGGAGATAGCATCAAATCCGTATTGTTTTCTATACGCCTTACAAAGCATGATGCCAGCAATTTTTGCAATGGCATAGGCGTCGTTAGTTGGCTCAAGTAGTCCTGTTAGCAGGTATTCTTCTTTAATAGGTTGCTCGCAAAGTTTCGGATAGATGCATGAGGAGCCAAGAAAAAGAAGTTTGGTGCAATTATTACGATATGCTGCGTCAATAACATTTGTTTCTATGAGCAAATTTTGCTGAATAAATTCTGCTGGATAAGTGCTATTTGCGTATATTCCGCCGACCTTAGCAGCGGCTAGAATAACGTAATCGGGGCGCTCAACAGCAAAGAATTCGTTTACAGCGGCCTGATTACATAAATCGAGCTCTGCGTGTGTTCGCACGATGATATTTTTTGCTCCTCGAGCTTTTAATTCTCGACAAAATGCAGATCCTACAAGTCCTCTATG
>CAMQUX010000115.1 GCA_947037905.1 uncultured Desulfovibrionaceae bacterium
CTTGCAGTTGCTTTGAGTTCCCCGGCCATGAATATTCTTCGCAAGCATCAAGTGTTTCTTCATGAAAAGATATATCTTTGCCAATTTTTTTTGATTTACTGAGTAAATATTCTTCTGCTAAGATTCGTATTTCATCTTTCCTTTTTCTGAGCGCAGGAATACAAAAGAAATTTTCTTTATCCTTCGCAAACATCTCTAGTATTGGGGAGCTGCTAGTAGTGCCATTAGGCGAGTCATTAGGGGCGTCTTTGTCATTTTTTGAATAGGAGAGGATAATTTTTATATCGATAAGTTTTTGCTTGGCAAGAAATGCGTGTGCTATATTATTTTCCTGTAACAGGAGTACTATTCTTTCTTGTAAGCTATTTTCTAGGCAGATGAAATTTTCCAGATGCACAGTTCCAGTTTGTGCAATTTCAAAAACTCCCAGCCCACCAGCCATACGATTTTCTAAGCCTTTAAGTGAGCCAAAAAGGAAAGTTTCTATTTTTTCAGAATCTATATCATCACAGTCAATATGCAAAAAAGGATTTTTAGCTCGACTGCTGTGTATGTGAATTATACGAGCAATGGCATTTTTATCTGTCCCATGCTCACCGACTATTATGATGTTATTATCATTTTTAGCTATGGCTATAATATCTTTTAGATATTTTTTTTTCGTATATTTTTCTGTTAATGTATGCTCAAAAAAGGTGTTTTCCCATTGCATGGAACGTAAATGAGCATGAAACCACGCTATGTTTTGCTCTAAGTTGTTTATTCGTAGGCGTTGTTGAGAAACAAGAGTAATATCTCTTAAGTAAAAAGCAACAAGGAGTACATTTTTGTTCTTATCAAAAACAGGGCGCCCGTTAAAAACAATATTATGTCCACGAGGATTACTCAACATAACGGTTCCTGGGCGAGTGGTATTTACAATTCTTGCATGTAGTAGTTCATCTACAATAAGATTTGTAACCTCTGAAATATGTTTCTTTGCAATATCCTCATATTTTAAATTAGTAAGTCTTTCATACATACGGTTAGCAAATTGGATATGCCCATCTTTATCTACGACTAAAATTCCAACTCCAATTACATCTAAAATAGGATGAAAAGGAATATGTTCATTCTCAAAACTAAGCGCTCGTGGAGCTATTTGGCATTTTCTATCAGAAGTATTACTCATAGTTATCTCATCTACTTAGGGGCTATAAATTCCATTTACAGAATAATTCAAGAACTTTAAAAAAGTGGCTCGGTTATAAATTGCATTTTTTCTTGGGTGTGTGGGTGGCTAAAAGTGAGCTTTGTTGCATGTAGGCAAAGTCTATCACCTTCTTTTCCGTTACCATAAAATTTATCCCCAACAATTGGGCAGTTTAGTCCTAGTTTATGTGAGGCATGAACTCGTAGTTGATGCGTTCTGCCAGTATATGGATAAAACCGCACACGAGTTTTTCCTGCTTCTTCTCGTATTTTTTCCCACCGAGTGGTTGCTTCTTTACCCTCAATAGGATCATATATTTGAATGGGTCTATTTTCCACATCGAGCCGAATAGCTAGAGAAATAGTGCCAGATTGTTCTTCTATTATGCCATCTAAGAGAGCAATATATGTTTTTTTTACTTTTCGAGTACGAAACTGTTCAAAAAGTTGCTTAACACTTTGTTTTTTAAGCCCAAGAACCATAAGCCCAGAAGTGACCATATCAAGCCTGTGCGGTGCTGGAAACTCAATACAGAGTGGAAACTCTTTTTGTATGCGTGAGACAACACAGTCTTGTTTATCTGGACCTTTTCCTGGTACAGAGAGAAGCCCTGAGGGTTTGTTGACAACGGCTATATATTTATCTGCGTAAAGTATTTGCATAATGAGAACAAGTATATACTAAAGGGGAATGTTTAGAAAGGTATTTAGGCTAGGATAATTTTTTTTACTATTTTTTATTATAGATATGTATTTAGCTTATTTTTCTAGGCCACAAAGGAGTGTTCCTAAAATAGAAGTACATCTGGAAGTACAAGCACTATAAAGTGTCCCGTGCGTTTTTTTTCCAGATTTGCTCGCCTCTCCCCAAAAAAACTCTACAAGTCCAAGGGGTTTAAGGTTTCTTTTAACTGCTTCTTGAAGGAGTTTTGGAGCAGCACAGTCTGCAGTGCCAGTTGGGATATTTGTTTCATGAAGAAACGCTTCTCGTAGCGAGAATTCTTCTTTTGAGAAATTATATAGTTTATAAAGATTTTGAATATCTGTAGTTGCTTTTTGTGAGAGTTTCTTTCGTTTTTTTTCTAATGCAGATTTAAAAGTAATAATTTCTGCATCTGTTTTGCTAGTGCAATGCACTATTTCTTGAATTTTTCTGGTAAGCATTTTAATTTTTCTTTCTTGCCGAGAAAAGCATGTAAGAAAATCTTTTTCACTTATGAGCATGGGTGCAAATGGAGGCACATCCCATATTCCGTGATATTGCCCAGAAAAAGCATATAGCACACCTTTTTCTTTATGCTCGTTCTCATAGCTGAGCACGCCAAACATTTTCCCTTTTGCAGATGAAAAAAGAACATCTGTACTTAAACTTGGATTTGCCTGTGTTTTTGACAAGAAAAAGTCAATACGGTTCTCTTTTGTCAAAATTTCCATAAGTTTAAATGCTTCAAAATAAGCATCACCAGCAGCAAGAGTGTGTATTTTTTTACATTTCATGCAATAACCACTAGCTGTTATATCTTCGGGAGAACTAATAATGCTCGACATATTGGTATGTTTCTCTATAAGTTAAAAAAAATAAGTACGTATATTGAGTAATTCTTTTAATTGTTAAGGATTTTGGTATAAATATTGCTATATCTTTATAAATAATCATCATATAAATAAGAAAGTATATATTTTAATTAGTTGAATAACCATGCGTTATTGTAAAGTTTTAATATATTATACTACTCTTTATAGCGTGAGAATGCAAAAGAACAATATTAAGATTAAAAAAAACAGTTTAAGAATTTGAAATAACAAGAAAATAAATATATTTTTAAAATATGCGCTATTAAAGTACAATCCATTGTTGTACAAACTAATTAAAATATAAAGGAATCCATAATGAGTAATTTAGAACCATTAAAAAATCTCTTCGAAGTCTTTAGTAAAAAACCACGTTTTGAGGGAGAGCTTATAAACTTTTTTGAAAGAAAATGGTTTGTGCCCGATGCTCCAAGTTTTGCATATCAAATAAAAGATATATTTTTAGAACAAGCATATGCTTTTAAATCAGACATACCAAACCCTATCATATACGACTGTGGCGCAAATATTGGCACAAGTGTGCTTTGGTTTAAACTTTTATATCCTCATGCACGCATAAAAGCTTTTGAGGCAGATAAAAAGATTTATCAAATATTAAAAAATAATGTTGGAAAATTAGATGATGTAGAATTATTTTTTAACGCCGTTTGGATTAATGATGAGGAGCTTTCCTTTAATTCAGAAGGTGCAGATGGCGGGAGTTTAGTAAATAAATTTGATACAAGTCAAAAAGTTAAAGGTGTTCGTTTAAAGGATTTACTTGCAAAGGAAGAACGTGTAGATTTTTTAAAAATAGACATAGAAGGTGTAGAAACTGATGTTATTGAAGACTGTAAAGAAGAACTTTCAGTCGTTCGAAATCTTTTTGTAGAATATCATTCTATACTAGGGCATACCCAGACTTTAGATAAACTACTTGCTAGTATTAGTTCTGCAGGTTTTAGATACCATATAAGCACAGTTTCACAGCAACTAGCCCCTTTTATTAAAAGAAATATTTGGGCGAATATGGATTTACAACTTAATATTTATGCATACAGAGACTAGTTGTAGATTTTTTTAAATTTGAAAATTGAGATTTGAGTATTGAGGCTTTGAATCTATTAAGAGTTTGGATATATTGAATGTTTGATGGTTCTCTCAAATATAAGAAAGTGCTATTTTTGGTATTTTTATAAATAATTTCTGTGAAATAGTTTTACAATTTTTTCTTTAGAATATTTCATGAAATATTTTCTGCAAAATAGAACTCTTCAGTGTCTGTTTGCACTAGGCTAATATTTTCTTTTTCGTAGTATTTGCGTAGCTCTTTCTTGTATCCGCCAATATCACCACTATATTTCTTAGGCACCCCTAAAATACTAGGCTTAAAAGAAAGTGTTTTTTTGTACTGCATAAGGGATAAATAAAGAGCTTTTGCTTGAACTTTTTGTCCAAGTGCCTCATGCCATGCTCCTGCTAATATGTGCTCGTCCTGAAAAGGAAAAGGAGCAAGCCCAAGCCTCCAGCACGATATATCTGCCTGCCAAAGTTTAAAAAGTGCAAGACTTAACTCTTCTTCTGTCCGCTTTAAATCCCACGGAATAAATAATTTTTTTTCATAATATTCTGCAAGCACTGTATCTTTAAAAACAAGACAAGGGTAAATACGCACACCAGCAGGTTTAAGTGCTATGGTTTCGTCTATGTCATTTTGAAAATTTTCTTCATTATAACCAATAAGTCCTGGTAAAAGCTGAATGCCAAGTACTAATCCGCTTTCTTTTACAAGCAGGCATGCTTTTTTTGCACAGATACTATCATAACCCCGTAAACTTTCTGCTAAGACTTTATCATTAAAACTCTGTATGCCAAGCTCAATAATATCGAGCCCTTTTGCTTTAAGTTCTTGTAAAAGATTTTTATCAAAAGCATCTGGGCGGGTAGAACAGCGTATTTTTGTAATAAGCCCTTTTTCCTTAAATTTGTTCGCTAAATCTAAAAAAGCATAGATCCATTTTTCTGGCAACATGGTAAATGTGCCACCATAGAATGCAATTTCTCTCTCTCTTTCTTTTTTTTCCATGGCAGATGAGAGACTTTGCTCAAGCTGCTCATAAATTTCTTCAAAATTTGTGTCTATTATACCGGT
>CAMQUX010000116.1 GCA_947037905.1 uncultured Desulfovibrionaceae bacterium
GCTTTCCTTAGCACAAAGACATGAACTAATAGATGTAACAAGTCTTTGTATAAATATTTTAAAGCAGGCAATGAATCCTCAAGGATTCAACACAGGCATGAATTTAGGCGATGTCGCAGGTGCTGGCATTGCAAGCCATTTACACTTTCAAATTGTACCAAGATGGGTTGGAGATGCGTCGTTTATGGCTATTTTGGCAGAAACACAAGTTATCCCCGAGCATCTTCAAAATACGTATAAAAAATTATTAGCTTTTTTTAAAAAGCAGGAGCTCCTATGAAGTATGTAAAATTCTTATTTTTCTTTTTTCTATTTCTTTTTATTCTTCTTTTTTCTATCCAAAACCGAGGGATTATTTTTGAAAGTTTTGAGATTAAGCTCGAGCTATTCAATTTTATATGGCTAATCCCTAATGTTGCGGTATATACTATTATTTTAATGAGTTTTCTTTTTGGGGTTCTTGTGAGTTCTTTTTACTTCTTGCTTGATAAACTTGCAAAAAGAAAAGAGATAAAAGCGTATAAGAAACAAATTAAAAATATTGAACAGGAACTACAGAATTATCGTGAAATATCGTTAGAAGAAACTTCCTTTCGTACACCTGAAACTAATAATTAAACGTTTAATATAAAGAGTTATAGTTATGTTTAAAAAACTGCAAAACTTCTTTAGTGAAAAAGTAAGCACTCCTTCTAAGCTTTTACAAGGTGACTTTTTAATTGCGGATAAAGATTTACATACAATTACTGAAGATTTAATTGAAGTTGTAAAAAAAGATCCAGATACAGTCGAGCTTGCACTTGCGCTAGGTAATCTTTTTCGTGCACAAGGAGATTTAGAGCGAGCTATAAGAGTACGCTACACACTACTTGCGCGCCCTAATCTTCCAAAAAAATTACAAACACGTGCGTGGCTTGAACTTGGGAAAGATTTTCAAAAAAGTGGTTTTTTTGATAGAGCAACTGATGCTTTTGAAAATGCCGTGAAAGTGTCTGGTATGCTTCCAGAAATAATGCTTGAAATGGCGAGTCTTTCCGCTAAAAATAAAGATTATGAAAATGCCGCAAACTTTTATGAAAAACTTAATTTTCCATCACTTGCAGCACATTATCTTATCCGTTCAGCACAGTTAGTGGCTATTCCTAGTAAGACAGAAAAATATATCAAACAAGCTTTAAATGTTTATCCGAATTCCGTAGAGGCTTGGCTTGAAAAGGTTATTTTTTATTTCGAACAAAAGAAAGAGAAAAAAGTCATTGAGATTTTTGATAAAGCATTAAAAAGTATTCCTGAGCATCTTATTTTTGCCTTTTTAGAAGGTTTTTATGGATATGCTTTTTATAGAGACTGTTACTCATTTACAGGCGAAGCAGTTGTTGAAAATCCTTTTTTTCAAATCCCTGTTGAAATTTTTTCGTGCATACAGGAAAATTATCCAGAAAATGATGTGCTTATTCTGTATGCTGCTATTGGATTTCATGTGTTTAAAGATGTGGAAAAATCAGAGAATTTAATAACTGAACTACTAAATAGAAATGAGCATTTTTTCCCAGCACATCTGTTTTTCTTACGTTTTTTTCAAAAAGATTTACTCGAAAATAATCATTTAGTATATTTTTTAGAAAATGTTGCAGCTATTTATCGCTTTGAATGTTCTCAGTGTGGTTTTAAAACTAATCGATTATTTTTTCATTGTCCATGTTGCAGTGCATGGCATAGTATTCACTACCGTGTAGAATATCTTTCTGGCTAGTCATATAGCGAAATTAAGTATCTCAAAAATATTGAGTTATCGTAAGTAGTTAATTTGTATCAATAATTTTAATTAGCGATACAAATAGATTGATAGCAAGCAGTTTATTTATAATAATAAGATTAATTTAGTTATACAAATAGATTGATAATAAGTAGTTTATTTATATCAATAATATTAATTTAGCGATACAAACAGATTAATAGTAAGCAGTTTATTTATATCAATAAGATTAATTTAGTTCTACAAATAGATTGATAGTAAGCAGTTTATTTATATTAATAAGATTAATTAGCGATACAAATAGATTAATAGTAAGCAGTTTATTTATAATAATATCTTAACATGTTATTTCTCTAAATGAGATTAATAAAGTTCTTTCATATTAATGAGATTATAATAAAGCAGTTTGTTCATATAAAAGAGATTAGTTATATTAAGAGGGTTTTCTTTGTCAGCTACGCCTAAATTAACACCTATGCTTGAACAGTATTTAAGCATCAAAAAAGAATATCCAGATACGCTCCTTTTTTACCGAATGGGAGACTTTTACGAACTTTTTTTTGAAGATGCAGAAATCGCCTCACAAGTACTTTCCATAAGCCTCACATCACGAAATCCAAATGCAGAAAACTACACCCCCATGTGCGGTATGCCTCATCATGCAGCACAGGGCTATCTCAATAAATTACTCGAAAATGGCTACAAGGTCGCAATTTGTGAGCAGGTAGAAGATCCAAAAGAAGCAAAAGGACTTGTAAAGCGTGAAGTGGTACAGGTACTCACTCCAGGAACTGTAATCGAGGACAATAATCTTGTAAAAAAAGAAAATAATTACCTTGGAGCACTTTATTGGAATGAGCAAAAATGTGTTGGAGCGTATGCGTGGCTAGATTTTTCTACTGGAGAATGGCTAGGTTTAACGAGTAAAAAAGAGCCAGATTTATGGCAATGGGTATATAAAACAGCTCCTAAAGAATTACTTGTTGAGACGGACGTGGTGCTGCTTCCTGGTTTTGAAGATTGTGGAGTTTATATTAGTCGTTTACCACTTTCGCCTTATTTTGATTTAAAAAAATCAACAACTAAGGTGCTTGATGTAACTGGCGCAAGCTCACTTGAAGTACTTGATCTTGAAGATAAACCTGAACTTACAATAGTTTGTGGAACTCTCCTTTCCTACTTACAACAAACACAATTAGAAAATTCGAAGCATTTAGAGCAACTGCAGATAATTAATTTAGATGATTATCTTATTGTGGACGAAATAACAGAAAGAAATTTAGAAATTTTCATACGCATAGATGGCAAAAAAGGAAAAGGAACACTTGTTCATACAATTGACCAGACAATAACAAGTATGGGTGGGCGTCTTTTACGAACACGCCTTAGACAACCTTGGAAGAATAAGAAAATTATTCAAGATTATCAAAGTGTTGTTCATTATTTTTTCGATAATAGTTCTCTATGCCTTGAGTTACAAGAGAAATTAAAACAAATATTTGATATAGAGCGTTTAAGCACACGAATTTTTCTGTCTAAAGCAAAGCCAAAAGACTATGTGGCGTTAAAAAAATCTTTAGAGGTTTTACCAGAAATAGAAGAGCTGTTAAGTAGAGCAGAAAAATGTCCAAAAAAACTAATGGATTTACGAGCAAATTGGTCTAATCTTATAGAAGTGTATAGCTTATTATCAAGCGCATTTGTTGAAACCCCAGCTAATAATGTAGGCGATGGAGCAGTTTTTAAAAAAGGTTTTCATAAAGAGCTCGATGCGTGTGTTTCTTTAAGTGAAGACGGCGAAAAAATGGCACAAGAAATGCTTAAAGAAAAGCAAGAAAAATATGGGCTTTCTAAATTAAAACTAGGCTATAATAGAGTTACAGGGTATTATTTTGAATTATCAAAACTCTCAACAGATACAATTCCAGAAGATTTTGTTCGCCGTCAAACCCTTGTAGGTTCAGAGCGGTATATAACGGAAGAATTAAAAGCCCTTGAAGAAAATATTTTAAATGCGAGCGAAAATAGAAAGAATCTTGAAACGGCTATATTAAAAGAAATACAGCAAGAAATGGCTAAAAATAGAAGTCGTTTTATGTATGTATCATCACTTATAGCTATTTTAGACTACTGGCAAGGATTAGCGCAAGTAGCAAGACTATCAGACTGGATACAGCCTGAGGTAAATGATAGCCTGTCTCTTATAATAGAGAGCGCACGGCATCCTGTTGTAGAGCTTGCTTGTAAAGGAAACTATACACCAAGTGATATAACTTGTGATGAAAAGAGAAAACTTCTTCTTATTACAGGTCCTAATATGTCCGGTAAATCAACAATCCTTAGAAAAGTTGCACTTATTACACTTCTTGCTCAAATAGGCTCATTTGTGCCAGCAAGGCGGGCGGTTATTGGTATAACAGATAGAATTTTTTCAAGAGTTGGCGCATCAGATAACATAGCAAAAGGACAAAGTACCTTTATGGTAGAGATGATGGAGACTGCTCGAATTCTTCGTCATGCGCAGGAAAGAAGCCTTGTTATTTTAGATGAAATAGGACGTGGAACAAGCACGTTTGATGGTTTAGCTATTGCGTGGGCTGTTATAGAATATTTACTCCTACAAAAAAAAGGTACACGAGTCTTTTTTGCAACGCATTATCATGAGCTAACAGCGCTAGAGGGAACATTGCCTGGCGTTCGAAATTTTAATATTGCAGTGAAAGAATCAAAGGGAGAAATAGTATTTCTTTACAAACTTGTTCCAGGTTCTGCAGATAAAAGTTACGGTATAGAAGTAGCTCGCCTTGCAGGAGTGCCTAAAACACTTGTAACACGTGCAAAAGAAATATTACTCGAGCTTGAAAAAACAGCCATAAGTACAAAACATACGGAAAAAGTAACAGAAGCCTTACTTGGAAAACAGTCAACACTTCCTGGAGTGAACCTGAACCTACAAAAAAATACCGTAGAAATTATCTATAAAGACCACCCTCTTCTTACAGATATTGAAGATTTAAATATAGATACACTTAGCCCAATGCAGGCGCTTACTTTTTTACACACTTGGAAAAATAAATTAATAGAAACAGAGTAATATAAAATCAATACTGCATAGCAAAATTATCTCATATAAAATAGTATGAAATAATAATGTGAAC
>CAMQUX010000117.1 GCA_947037905.1 uncultured Desulfovibrionaceae bacterium
ATTTATAGTTTACGCTTAATTTTATAGCTCGCTCCTAACTTATAGTCCTAAGCCAAAATAAGAATGTTTTAGTCCACGCTTACTATTCTTGTTCAAAAGAATATATTCCTAGAAGAAGAAGAAGAAGAAGAAGAAGAAGAAGAAAAAAAAAAACCAGATAGCAATATATCAAAATTCCCATTGGTATATTAGTATCTGGTAAAAGAAAGTACATTTAATTGCTTAACTGTATAAGCTCGGGTTAAAACATCTTAAAACTTATCCTAAACTCTTTAAATAGCTTTCAAGAACATTCTAATGCCAACTATAATTACAAATAGAGCAAAATATTTTCTAACCTGTGCAATAGGCAAAACTTGTGCTAAGCGAACACCCAATGGTGCGGTGAAAATACTGAGTAAAACAATACCACCTAGTGCTGGTAAGTAAATATATCCCGCAGCATATTGTGGTAAATCTGCAACACCTAGCCCGTTTATAAAATATCCAAAACTTCCTGAGAGCGCTATTGGAATCCCTATGGCAGCAGAGGTGCCGATTGCTTTGCGCATGTCTATATTATGATAAAGCATGAACGGGACAGATAACACACCACCACCTATGCCAACTAAACTTGCGACAATTCCAACCACTATTCCAGCTAAAATCATACCAAAAAAACCAGGCATGTGTGCTGAGGCCTTAGGCTGTTTGCCTGAAAGCATCTGAATGGATACGAAAAAAAGGAAAAGGGAGAAAAGAATCTGTAGATATTTTGTAGGGATCTCTGAGGCGAAAAAAGAGCCAACATAGCTGCCTATTAAAATACCTGGAGTTACCATTTTTACAATGCTCCAAACTATATTCGCATAGCGATGATGGGAAAAAGCGCTCGAGATACCTGTAAAAATTATGCTCGCAAGAGATGTACCTATTGCCAAATACATGGCAATTTCTGGAGATATCCCCTCATAATTAAATGTCATTAACAAAATAGGCACTATAACAATGCCCCCACCTATACCAAGCATTCCTGCTAACACTCCAACTATAGCTCCTATTAGTCCGTAAATTGCAAATATCGCAAGCATATATACTGTCCTTTCTTAAATCTTATTCTAGTTTCAGTTTTTAAAAAATAGCCTAATAATCTATTTATATAATCCCCAGACTATCTATGTGAGATATCATAATTAGTATAGATAGTATAATTAGTACAGAAAAATTCCTCCAAAAAACTATTCTTTTGTGAGTGTACACATACAAATATGCACAAATGAACTCTTAAATAAAAAAACCCATATATTCCTTTTTAAAGTAGGCACCCCTCAAATAATCTGCTATAAGGATACTGTATATTTAAAAAATATGAACTAGAGTACTACTCAGTCTTTACTCGGGGAAAAATTGCTCAATTTCTAAGATAAAGGCTCTTACCACTATTTTCTTTGAAAAACAGACTAAAATAGCTATAGTTTTTTTCTGTAGTGCCGAAAATATAAATAACATTAGAAATATCAATTCTTTTATTGTATATAAAACTACCTATTTCAAATGCTCTCTCGATTGAATATTTCTAAAAAAGAAAATGGGTATTATCTTTTACACCATTTAATAACATACTACTAAAGGACAAATCCTATGAAATCTCGTTTAATGCTCAAAATTGCACTTAGTCTTTGCAGTTTTTCTGCTATCGCTATTTTAGCGTTGTCTTCTGTTGTTTATTTCCGAACAGCAGAGTTGACTGAAAAAAACATATCCACGCAAATTCAAGAGAATAGCGCTTTCATTCTTCATGGTATAGATTCAGCTGTGCAAAATATTTTATCGCAAATTCAAGGTATTGCACATTTGAATGTTATAGTTACCGAATTCGAAGAATACAACGAGAATCCTATACTAGATCCTGCTCTGCTTGAAAAGCATTTCCGTCTTGCCATAACGGATTTAACTAATATTGGCAAAGAACAAAATTTACATTCTTTTGGGCTATTATCCCTTGATGGAAAAATACTCGCCCATACTAACCCAAGCGCTATTGGCCGCAGCCTTGCTGAGCGAGAATATTTTGCGCGTGTTAAAACTGAAAAAAAAGCTATCCTTGGTGATCCTGTTGTCAGTAAAATAAGTAATGTAGCTGTATCTGTTGTTATTGTTCCTATATTAAGTAAAACTGATAAAATTTTAGGTTATGCCTATACTTCTATAGATATTGGAAAATTAGGCAATACCATTATTTCATCTATCGATATTGGTGAAACTGGCGGAGTTACAGTGTTAAACAAAGACGGGCTTATTATCATGCATAAAAACCCTGACTATGTATTAAAGGCAAATATTAGTGATCTTACCTCAAATCTTGATTTCTTAGGACCATTAAAAAGAACTCTCACCACTGGATATTTTGGTGGAATTGAAAAAATGATATATTCAGATGATCTTATCTCTTCTGGCTGGGTTGCAGTTACTTATATTGATCATGCAGAAACACTTGCACCTCTCGTTAAACTACGCAACATAATTATAATTTGGACTCTTATTGGAATACTCATTACAACCCTAGGTACCATTTTAATTGTTACTCCAGTTGTTCGTGCTCTTAAAGATATCGGCTTTTTTGCAAATGCTCTTGCTAAAAATGATTTCTCTAAAAAATTAAAAACAACACGAACTGATGAACTAGGGCAGCTTGTTAAAAGCCTTGTAACTATGAAAACGTCCATACAATCATTTATGGAAGAAGCTGAAAATGAAAAAGCATCTGCACATAGTAAAGAGCTAGAGGCTGTTAGCGCTCTAAGCCAAGCACAAAATGCACAGCTAGAAATTGAAAGAAATGCAGCAAATACACTTAGAGCAACTGATGATGCGCAAGAAGTAGCAAGCCAAATTTCAAGCTCTGCAAATGATATCGCAGCAAGTTGTGGGCAGCTTGCTGGCATAAACTTAGAACAACAAGAACGGACAACTGAAATCGCTGCTGCTATTGAAGAGTTGACTGCAACTATTGCAGATGTTGCTCAAAATGCACTAAGCGCAAGTAAATCTGCGATGAATTCTAAAGATGAAGCATCTAATGGTGAGCTGGTAGTTCAAAATGTTCTTCATTCTATAACAGCTGTACATAGTGACAGTGAAAGACTACAAGAAAGTATGGCAGCTCTTAACAGACAAACAGAAACTATAGGCTCTGTTATGGGTGTAATTACAGATATTGCCGACCAAACAAATCTATTAGCACTAAACGCTGCAATTGAAGCTGCTCGTGCAGGTGATGCAGGTAAAGGATTCGCAGTTGTTGCTGATGAAGTAAGAAAACTTGCTGAACGTACAATGCAAGCAACTGCTGAAGTAGAAGAAAACATCTCAAATATTAAAGTGGTTGTTGAACAAAACACAACTATTGTTAATAACACAGCAGAAAATGTAAATAAAGCAGCAGAGCTTGCAAAATCTTCTGGTGTAGCACTTGCAAATATTGTAAGCATGGTAGGCGAAACAACTATGCAAATCAATAGTATCGCAACTGCCGTAGAAGAACAATCTGCAGCTTCTGAAGAAATAACTCAAAGAGTTGGTGAAATGACTATTCTTAGTGATAAATCAGTCGCAAATACTACTGCAGGTGCGGTTGCAATTAATAGCTTTGCTGAAATTGCAAATAAGTTAACTCATGTAATGGATACATTGAAAAAATAAAAAGTTACTACACTATTAAATAAATACATTAAATGCAGTAAGTATCAATACTTACTGCATTTAATGTATTTTATAAGCTCAAAATCATTACTGCTGTTGTCTCAAAAATATGTATAGCCATCTCATTGCTCAAAATATCTTCTCATATTGCGTATTCTGCATAAAATTAGTTTTCATTTATTTTGATTATGCTTATACTTCTTTTTGTTAGATAATAATTTTAAACATCTATTTAATATTTTGGGAATATAGCTAGATAGTTAGAAAGAGAATATCAACTTTAAAAAATATATTTATGGGATAGAAAAATATTACTACTATTGTAATATATGCCGTTCATGGAGCTACTATGAAAAATAATTTTGAGCATAAAAAAATCTTCACCCTTGAGGACTTTCTTGAGTACCAAAAAAATCAAAAAGATGTATCCTTTGTGTTCACAAATGGTTGCTTTGACCTACTGCATGCAGGGCATGTGGATTTGCTTAGCCGAGCAAAATCTTATGGAGATTTGCTTATTGTAGGGCTTAATAGCGATTGTTCTGTAAAGCGCTTAAAAGGTGAAAAACGCCCAATTTATAATGAGTGCGAGCGAGCATTCCTTTTAGCAAACCTTTCATGTGTAGATTATGTTATTATTTTTAAAGAAGATACTCCCCTTACACTTATTGAGAATATAAAACCAAATACTCTTATAAAAGGTGGCGACTGGGATATAGAAAATATTGTGGGGAAAAAAGTTCTTGATGTGTATAATGGCAAAGTGCTCAGTCTTCCACTGCTTGCAGGATACTCCACAAGTACGACAATAGAAAATATCCTTAAAAAATATAGCTAATCTTCTCTCTATAAAGAAGCTTCGTGATTTTTTAGAAAAAAATAGCTCAAAATCATTTCAACTAAGCAAAAAATACTTTGAATAAATATACTATACTTGCCCACAAAAAATAGTTTTATTTTTTATTTTGCTCTCACTTCTTCTGTTATATTCTTATTTTACTCTACTTCTTCTGTTATATTTTTTTATTCCAAAAAATAGCTCAAAATCATTTCAATCGCTCTTCATAATCAGTTATACTTTCCTTCAATTATAAAATAATTTATGGTTTTGCTATCGTATTTTTCAGCTATAGTTCGACACAGACAAATAAGAATAGAAGATAGCAAAAATAAAGAGTAGATATCTGAAAAATAGAAAGTACACGTCTT
>CAMQUX010000118.1 GCA_947037905.1 uncultured Desulfovibrionaceae bacterium
AAACCTGTAACTATTACAATACTCAGAAATGAACTTGCTACTTTTAGCGTAACTCTTGTTCGTGCTGCTATCCCGCTTACTAGCGTAAAGTTAAATGAACTTGAAGATGGATATGTACATTTACGTCTTACCCGCTTTAACGGACAAACAACTGCTAGCATGCATAAACTTATTGCTGATTATCGCAAAAAAAATAAACTTAAAGGCGTTATTTTAGATTTACGAAATAACCCAGGCGGTCTTTTAGACCAAGCAGTTACTGTTGCTGGAACTTTTTTACCAGAAGAACTTATCGTATATACTCAAGGGAAAAACATCAACTCACGACGAGATTTTCCTCCTAAAAAAGGTGCGAAATATGCTCCTGTTATAAGTAAAGAAAATGCCCTTAAAGATATTCCGCTTGTAATTCTTGTTAATGCTGGCTCTGCATCTGCATCTGAAATCGTAGCTGGTGCTATTAAAGACCATAAACGAGGGCTTATTATTGGCGAGAAAACATTCGGGAAAGGTTCTGTACAAAGTGTTGAGCCCCTTTCTGCAACAAGTGCTATAAAACTTACAACATCTCTTTATTATACACCTGATGGTATTAGTATTCAGGCAAAAGGCATAGAGCCTGACTTTGAGCTTCCTTTTGAAATGCCTAAAGAAGATGATAACGCAGAAAATAGACTTGTTTTCCGTGAAAAAGGATTAACCAAACATATTGAAACAAAAAATGCTAATCCTAAAAAAGAGACTGAAGAAAAATCAAAAACCATCTTGAAAAACGACAACCAAATCCGTATGGGACTCACTGTTGTAAAGCAAATGTCTCACTTTAAGAGGTAGTTATGAAAAATCTATTAAATACAGGCTCCTTCCTAAGTAAGCTTGAAAATATAGGCAAAAACAACTTCTCTCTAGCAATTACTGTTTTTTGCACAATATTCATCATTATATTCTTGGGTGGCTGCATTTACTATGACGAAATGGCTAGTTCTGGTGACAAAAAAAAGGTGCTTGTTTACGAAGAAGACCAGCCAGAACGCCTAGAACATAAAATTAAGCAAGTTGATATAGCTCTGCTTGCTCTGCTTGAGCAGTATCGAGATTCTATTAAACTACTTGATCTGAAAGTAAAAAATAAGAGCTTTTCTGGTGATATTTATCAATTACAACAACTTGTTCTTGATACTTCAGCTCTCAATAAAAGCGCAGAAGATGATTTTTACACAAAAATTCAGACTACTGTTCCTTTTGTAGAAGTTTTAAAAGAAAAAAATCTTCTTTTACTTACTATCGATGGTATGTTAGTTTACTCTATCGACTTTCAGAAAACAGAAACTTTTATACAAGAGCCTCAATTTGCTGATAGTAAAAAACCAAAACTAATCATTGTTATTGATGATTTAGGAGAAGATCTTAATAGTGCAAAACTTCTATCAAAATTGCCTTTTCCTATAACATTTTCAATTTGGCCAGAAAGTACTTTTGCTGTGCAAGTTGCTAATATGGCAGAGAAAAACAACTTAGATTTTCTCATCCATATGCCAATGGAACCACAGAAGTACCCATCGTTTAATCCAGGTAAAAATGCGCTCTTTTCTAATATGGATAAGGCTACAATTATAGCAAAAGTACATGGACATTTAGATAAACTGCCTAATGCATATGGAATTAACAATCATATGGGTTCAAAGTTTACTGAATCATATCCTGGCATGAGAGCGGTTCTTACTACTCTTAAAAGTGAAAATAAAGTATATCTCGACAGTTTTACAACATCTAAAAGCGTTGCCCCAACTATCGCAAGAGAAATTAATATTCCTTTTTATCAACGTCATATATTTATTGATAATGAAAAAAATGTAGATGCTATTGTGCATCAATTACGAAAAGCAGAAGCCATTGCCATGGCTCAAGGTTCAGCGATCGCAATCGGGCATCCTAATAGCCAAACAATCGAAGCCCTTTACAAATGGAGAAATTTGCGTAAAAAAGATGTGGAGATAATTTCTTTATCAAAACTAAAACCTCGTTTTGGAACACCAAGAGCGACTATTGTCACAAAAAAAATTGTATATTAAATATTCTTTTTAAAGAGAACTCATTATATGGCTAAAATACTAGAACAAGATGAAATTGATGCGCTACTACAAGGATTATCTGAAGGTGATATTAGCACAACTGCAGGCGGATTATCTGATGATGGAACACTTGTTAGTTTTGACTTAGCAAACCAAGATCGTATAATACGTGGTAGAATGCCTGTTTTAGAGATTATTAACGATAGATTTGCACGCATCTATACAAATGCTTTAGCAAACACCATGCGTAAGCGTGTAGAGATAAATCCTATATCTACCGATATGACCAAATTTGGCGATTTTATCCGTTCTTTACCTGTTCCCACAAGCATCTCCATATTTAAAATGGAACCTCTGCGTGGAAATGGTATCTTTGTTCTTGATTCACGGCTTGTATTTGCCCTTGTTGAAAACTTTTTTGGTGGCGCTGGTGCGCAACCTAAGGTTGAAGGAAGAGATTTTACTCCTATTGAACAGGCTATTATTGATAGAGTTATCCGCATCGCGCTACAAAATATGGAAGAATCTTGGACACCTGTACATGAAATTCATGTGGATCTTGTGAGAACTGAAATCAATCCACAATTTGCAACTATTGTTCCTCCAAGTGATGTTGTTATTATCATTACCTTTGAGGTAGAGCTCGAAAATACTATTGGCACACTAACCTGTTGCCTTCCATACACTGCTATGGAGCCTATTCGCTCTAAACTGCACGCTTCTTTCCAAACTGAACGCTTAGAAATTGACCAAACTTGGATGAATCGTTTTAAAGACCGTATTCAAAAAACAAGTGTTGAAATGTGCGTTACTCTTGGTAAAACTGAAATCACAAGTACACAACTACTTAGCCTTGAAATCGGCGATATACTCATGCTTGATACTGATGAAGATGGACTTCTTAAAGCAGATATTGAGGGTATTCGTAAATTCTATGGTATACCTGGACGTGTAAAAGGAAACAAAGCTTTTCAAATCATCAAAGAAGAGGAAATCTCTTACTAACTTTTATGTAATTCACAGCTTTTATTTAAACTCATATAAAAATAAAAAAGTGCAGAAAGAATAATTCTTTCTGCACTTTTTATTTATAATTTATACCTAAAAGAGAGAGGCACAAAGTGCACGAGAGAGAGGCACAAAGTGCACTAGAGATAGTTATCTTTATTTAACTGAGCAAAAAATACTCATATCTATATAAAATTTTGACCTAGCTCTCTTGGATTTTTCCATGCGCTATCTAATTCTGCAATAAGATACGCTCAAATATATATTTACAAACTTAATCTCACCTCATCATTTTTCACTTATCCACTTTTATAATAATTATATTCAAGCACTTATAATAGCTGCATCAATAAGCAGTGCTAGCAAAGAAATAAAAATGCATAAACGCTCGTATTATATCGACCGCTAGCCTTCACAATTTTTGTTTTAATGACAATTAATCATTTAAACACACAATAGTATCTTTTAGTAACTATAAAACAATATTGTGCTTACTTTACATATAGGATGCATATCTATATTATCATATCAAGATAAGGAAAATGCAAACTATTTAAAAATTCTAATATAAGTAAAATACTCTTTTACAAGAACAGCTGGCATATTTTACTAAATATAATGATAACTTAACTATATTTTAATTAAACCAGCCTGTATCTTATATATATTATTTCGATTTTCTAATTCTTACTTATGACTTTAAAATTTATATTTAGGAGTTTACTATTTACGAAACAAGCTATGGGATATTATCATTATTACCAGTGCTCGTTGCACTTGTTTTGGCATTTTGGAAGAAAAATGTATTTATTGCTCTTCTTGCAGGTTTATTTACAGGAGCAATCATTATAGGTGTTCATGTGCACTCTTTTTTTGTCGGGTTTGATGCAATTACATCAGTCTTTACATCAGTTTCTTCTGCTAAAACCACATATTTCTTATTACTAACAGGTTCATTAGTTTTTGTTATTGAAATTTCTGGTGGAGTTGAGGGCTTAATCGTTTACCTTACAGAAAAAAAGAATATTATAAAATCGCAAGTTGGTGCTCAATTAATATCTTTTATTATAGGCTTACTCCTTTTTGTAGATGCAACAAGCTCTATTGTAATAACAGCCTTACTTGGCAAGCCTTTTTTTGAAAAGTACAAACTGCCTAAAGAAAAGTTAGCACTTATTTCAAATTCAACAGGCTCATCTGTTACTTGGTTAGTGCCTTTTAGTGGAGCAGGAGCAATTTTGACATCTATAGTTAATAATGTACTGCCAACAATAGGTCTTAGCGAAAGTGCTTTTAGCATAGTTATTAAATCTACAGTTTTTCAATTTTATAGTATAATTATAATTATGCTAGTTGGCTGTTCCATTTTATTTAAATTTGAAATTGGAACCATGAAAAAGTTTGTTAAAAAAACGAACAAAAATATGGAACTTACACCGTTTAAAACAAAAATTCCTAAGGGAAAAGAAGCTTTAGCTCGCAATATGGTTGTTCCTATTGTATTTTTAATTGTATCAATTTTTATTATTTTACTTTGTACCGGAAATGGAAATCCAATTATGGGTGATGGTGCAAGCTCAGTATTTACAGGTGGTTGCTTAACTTTATTTGCTACAGGCATATACTATATTTATCAAAAACTTACGACTTTGGAAACCTACATTAACTGGTGCTTTGAGGGAATGAAAAATATATTCCCGATTGTTATAATTTTAATTCTTGCCTATGCATTTAGCGATATAATTAGGCAATTAGAAACAGCAAAATATATTGCTGGGTTCACGCAGTACATTCCCCCTTCTATT
>CAMQUX010000119.1 GCA_947037905.1 uncultured Desulfovibrionaceae bacterium
AAACATTATCTTCTGTATTATGTCTATTTAAATATTTTTTATCTAAATCTACCATGTTAAAAAATGGAATTAAGTTAAAATTATCTGTTAATATTTTCTCAAGTTTACTTGAATATGATGGAAGTGGAAACGAAGTAAGTGAGTACGATGGATGGATAAAATAGCTTATTTTACGAGTTTGTGGACCATTAATTGTTACATTTAAACTTTCCTCTGCATAAACCATCGGTGTTATTGCTAAAAAAAGAAGATTTACAAGAAAAATATATTTTTTAAAATTTTTTATCATTTATTTAAGCTCGTCCAAATTAAAATTGATTATTATCTTTCGTAAAGTATTTATTGGAGGTTCTGGAAGTCTTTCAACTTTTGCTATTGCTCGAAGTGCTGAATTATCAAATTCAAATTTTCCAGAAGATACAAGTAATGTTGGATTTATAATTTCCCCATTGTTATCTATTGTTATCTCGATAATTACTTGTAAATTATCATCTTTAGAAAAAAAGGCATATCTCCAATGTTTTTTTACTTCTTCCTCTACAATATTTCCATATATTTCGAGTAATCCTTCAGCAGAAGGTTGTATTTTTGCTTTTTGACTATTATTTGCTAAAGTTCTCATGGACTCAAGTTCTTGCTCTAAAAACTCAGTGGAGCTCTTTTCTTCTTTTATATCTCGCTCTAAAGCTGTTTGATTCGCTATGGCTTGAAGCTCTGCTATTTCCTCAGCTAAAGTTTTAGCGGGCGGCACTTCAATTTTTTCTGAATTTTCGTTTAATATATCTTTATTTTGCGCAGAATTTACAATATTATTTTTTTCTTCTATTTTTCCTATTTCTATAGTTTCTACTTCTGGCACTACTGTTTTTAATTTTTCTGCAGTATCTACTTTTTTAGACACTGTTATTTCTACAGGATTTACAGTTTCTACAGGATTTACAGTTTCTACAGGCTTTACTTTAGACAGACTCTGTCTGAGAATAGTTTTTTCTATTTTCTCAACTTCTATTTCTACAGAAGCTTCAATAGCTTTTTCTTTAGTTGGAAAAGATAGTGTACTGAGCTCAATTTTATATACAGGTTCTATGAACGTATCTTGCCTAGTATCTATCCCTAAAAATACAAGAAATAAGAAAAATATATGAATTAAAAAAGAAAATAGAAAATCTCTACTATCTAAGAAAATTTTCTTTGTTGTGCTGAGGAATGAAAAAAAAAGATTTATCATCCTTAAATGCATAAATTGAGTATGCACTACTTTTTCTCTTTTTTAAGCATAGCGTTATCAAAATCTTCATCTGCAATAATTCCTAATGTACTTACTCCTGCAAGTTTTAATTCTCCCATTATTGCAACCACTAACCCGTATGGTACATTTTTATCCGCATTTAAAAAAACTTCTTTTTTAGCGTCTTCTGCTAATGTTCCCACATACTCAGCCAATAGATCAAGTGAAACTTTCACATCTTCTACCCAAACTACACTGTTTTCATCTACTGTTACTATGATTTTATCTGCTACCTGTGAAAAACTTGTGGGCTCTTTTATCTCGGGAAGCGTAACATCTATCCCTTGAACCATCATTGGAGCTGTTACCATAAAAATTACGAGCAAAACAAGCATGACATCTACGAAAGGTGTCATATTTATTTCTGCAAGTAATTTTTTAGATTTTGTAGTTAACACTTGAGTACACTAATCCTTTTCATCTTCTATAATATTTTCGCTTCCGCTACTAAAAGCCATTTTTTCTTTTACATCGCTAATATTTTCTGAATTTTCTTTTGTTTTCGCCGCTTTATTCTCTTCTGCTTTGGCCTCTTTAGCATTTGCTTTCGCTTTTAACTCTTCTCTTTCTTTTATTCTTTCTTTTGCTTTTTCTCTTTCAATATCTCTAATTGTAGTTTGTGAGAATTTTATTTCTGCTCTATTTAGAAAAGTACTTGCAAAGTTAATAAGATCTGTCTCTATGCGTACGATTCTTGATAAAAAATAGTTATAAGCGATACTTGCAGGTATTGCTACTCCAAGCCCTATGGCTGTTGCTATAAGAGCCTCAGCTATTCCTGGTGCTACGGCTGTAAGAGCGGTTGTTTTCATTACTCCAATAGTTTGAAACGCATGCATAATGCCCCAAACTGTTCCGAGTAAGCCGATAAAAGGAGAACTATTTGCACATGTTGCCAAAAAAGACAAAGAATGTGACATTTTTTTTACTTCTTTGCTTATAGCTACTTGAAAAGACCGTTTAAGATTTTTAAGCGCTAACTTTTTTTTCTTATCTTTATCTATACGAGATTTTTCTAAAACTCTCAATTCTTGTAACGCAAATAGTGTTATTTGTGATATAGGAGATTTATTTTGTCTTGTTGCTATTTGCAAACTTTCTGTAAATGTTGAACCTGCTTCAAAAAGAATAATATCCGCAGCTATTTTTTTCTCTTTTCTTTTTATGGAAAAAAACTTTCCAAGTATAATACTCCAACTCCAAAGAGACATACAAAAAAGAATTATAAGTATTATTTGCACGACAATAGTTGCATTTAATAAAATAGTAGTAATTTCTGTTTGAGAAAGTAAATTCATTCTAAACCCCTTCAGCATTCTTTGATTTTATTGTTTTCTCTGTAATATTTTGTTTATTAAGGCATGAGAATTTGCTTCTGCTTGCAGATATTCTTCTTTTGTCATACCCGCACCTAGTGCTATTTGTTTACGTAAATCTTTTGTTATTAAATCTTTTGGCTCATGCGCATCATTATTTATTATGAGCTGTGTTCCAAATTTTCTAGCGAGTGCTACTATATGTCCGTTGCAAAGACTATGTCCTTTTCTTGTGCTTATTTCTATAAATGTTCCAGTCTTACTTGCAAGCTCCATCTCAACTTCTGTTATAAGCCCTGGATGTGCTAAAATATCGGCGCCACTTTCAATGGCTGCTAAATTGGTACCTTGTGCCACTGGTTCGACTATTGATTCTCCGTGCACTATAACATATTCTGCTCCAAGCTTACGAGCTTTTTCAATTAATTCGCCTGTTTGCCCAGCAGGATTATGAGTTAATTCTACTCCTACGTAAACATCTAGTGGAAAATATATTCCCGATTCTTTCGCAAAACAACTTATATTTGATAATATATGCTCAAGGTTACTTAAATCTGCATGATCAGACAGTCCTATGGCTTGATATCCCGCAACATGTGCTCGCCGTACAAGCTCTGCAGGCGTTAGCACTCCATCACTAAATAATGTATGCGTGTGCAAATCTATCATTATTTCACATCCTATCTTTACTATTTTCGGGATGAAACTTATCGAGTATATTCGCCCATTCTTCTTCTTGTGTACCGTTTTTAACTACTACTTCTCGATCTTTTTCTGCCACTTGCAAAAAAACATGATTAGCTACAAATATTGGCAAACTATCTCGAAGCGCTATTGATAAACCATCTGAAGGTCGACATGCTAAACGTTTTTCTTCACCATTATTATTTTTTACAACTAAATCTGCAAGAAATATTTTATCTTTTATCGCTACTATTTCAAGTCTCATTGCCTTTGCATCTAAAAATTTTAGTGCATTTATAAATAGATCATAAAATAAAGGACGAGGAAGAACTACCATATTTAATAATATGGATAAAGACATTGCTTCTGGTGCACCTATTGTTAAAAGCATAGCTTTCTTTAGATCGTTATTTGCTAAGACCAATATAGATGGGTTCGCACTATTTTCACTTATACGGAGTTCTCTAACAAAAACTTCTACCATATATTTCCTCGTTGTTCACCAACTAATGAATGACGCTTTGCTATAATTATATGCACAGGCACGAATAAACCTAACATATTTATTTCTGAATCAAAAGCAATATTAACAACATGCCCCCGCTCATCTCTTCCACGCCAAGAATTTTCTCCTGTAAGTGTTTTACGGCTTTTGCCTTCTATTAAAACAATACTTTCTGTACCGACACATTTTTTAAGCGCTTTTGCTGTAAGAGAATCTTGCAATTTTTGCAGACGCAAAAGACGCTCGAGTGCTATGTCTTCAGGAACTTTTTGAGACATTTTTACAGCCGCAACACCTGGTCTATCTGAGTACTTAAAAGAATAACTACTCTCAAATCCTACTTCTTCCATAAGAGATAAGGTATCTTGAAAGTCTTCTTCTTCTTCAAATGGAAAACCAACTATTATATCTGTACTTAGCGCTATATTAGGACACGCTTTACGCAAGTCTTTTACGAGTTGTAAATATTCTTCTCGGCTATATTTGCGTCCCATTTTTGATAAAATTTTATTGGAACCAGACTGTAATGGCAAATGAAGAAAAGGAGAAAGTTTTTTAATTTTTCCAAAACTTTCAATAACTTCCTTTGGTAAATCTTTGGGATGCGAAGATGTAAAGCTTAATCTCTCAAGTCCTTCAATTTCTGCAACCTTGTGCAAAAGCTCAGAAAAACTTATATTATCTCCACTTTTATCTAAGCCATAACTATTCACATTTTGTCCAAGAAGTGTGATTTCGCGCACCCCTTGCAAAACTAACTGCTCACATTCCATTAAAATACTTTCAGATTTTCTCGATTTTTGCCGTCCTCGTGTAAATGGAACAATACAATACGTACAAAAATTATCGCAACCTTGCATTATATTTACATACGCTTGGCTGCTCTCGCTAAAAGAAGCTATATTTGCTATTTTTTCACGCTCTGGATACGTGTCTAAAAAATCTCGAATTACTATTTTTTTATTGGATACTGAGCTTGTTAATTCTTCTAAAGCAAGTGGAACTTGTGCTACTGCATCACTGCCAAATACTAAACGCACTACTGGATACTTATCAGTAAGTGCTTCTCCTAAC
>CAMQUX010000120.1 GCA_947037905.1 uncultured Desulfovibrionaceae bacterium
GGATAGCTTGGTAAATATCTTTAAAGTCTTTTTCATTTTCTGCGCTCATGAGATCACGTTTAATTTTATCTGCGAGTTTTCTAATTTTTCCACGCTGATCACGCACTTCCCAAATTTCTTGTTTTGCATTGTTTCGCATGAGGGATTTCCCTTCAACGAGTTCGATGGTAATTTCTAGTGCGTTCCCGAGTTGTTCCATAATGACCATAACATCGCTTAGCAGGTGTATGAAATTTGCTCTTACTTCTGGAGTGAAGGCAATAGGTCTCATAGCAAGCCAGTGCAGGGCATTTTGAGCGGAGTCCATGATATTATCTTGATAGTTTGTGTATCGAAAGAAGAGTTCTTTATCTACGGCAAGAAAGTAGCTTCTAGGTAGATGGTTACGAATATTTCTTTTTATTTGTTCAGCTTCTTTTTCAAGCTCATCGATTTGAGTAGCTAATTCTCTAATGCTAGAGCACGAGCCAGTAGCGGACATATGGCATTCTAATGAACCATTAATAAAAGCGACACATTCTTGTACTTTTTCAAAATGTATCAACAATCCAGCCATGGGTGATTTTTTTTGCAACATGCCAAAAAATGGGAGACGAAATGCCATGGTGTAAACCTCCTTAAAGGTATTTACAAAATTAGGGTACTAAAAAATTAATAAAATATCCATTTGAGCACAGTGAATAAAACTATGCTAGTGATAGCTGTAATAGGGACAGTTGCGACCCAGTACATAACGATACGACCGAGCACTCCGAAATTAATGGAGCTAAAACCGCGAGCGAGTCCAACGCCGACGATACCACCAATAGCTGCGTGAGTGGTGGATACAGGCAACCCGAGATTAGATGCGAATAGTACGGTAGTTGCGGCGCCAAAGTCTACGGAGAATCCGCGAGTATTGTTGAGTGCTGTAATTTTTTCACCAACTGTGCCCATAACTTTGTGTCCAAGAACGGCGATACCGCATGCGATACCAAGTCCGCCTAAGATGAGAATACTAAGTGGCACTTCAGCAGTGGCTGAGAGCGTATGGCTTTTGCTTAAAAGATAGATAGCTGCAACTGGCCCAATTGCATTGGCAACATCGTTTGCACCTTGTGATACAGCAACGTAGCAGCTTGTTATGAGCTGAAGATGTTTAAAGGCATCTTCAACACTTTCTGCATTTTTTTCTGCATTACGTAGTAGTCGGTTAAAAAAGTATCTACCGAGCATCCATACAGTGAGGGCAGAAAATATAATGATTCCAAGTGATTCTAAGTTACTGAGCTTTAGGTCTTTTCCATAAGGTGTTTTGTATAGAAAAGATGCAAGGATAAGGATAATTGTAAAAGCTAGCCAAATAGGTGCCCAGAAGCGAGTTTGTCGTATAAAGTGTGTTTTCTTTAGAATAAATTTTCTAATATGAGAAAAAATGAGAAAAGATATGGTAGCTGCGAAGAATGGGGAAATAATCCAAGAAAGGACAATCCCGAGAATAACAAACCAGTTAATAACATCGGTTCCGCCAGCAACAAGACCAATACCGAGCATAGCGCCAACAATAGAGTGAGTGCTAGAGACAGGAAGAGCGGTAAAGGTTGCAATAAGCACCCAAATACCTGCAGCTAGGAGGGCAGAAAACATGCCAATGAGTAGAAGTCGAGGTTCGATATTTGAGGCATCGATGATACCTTTACTAATAGTAGCAGTAACTTGTGAGCCTAAAAAGACGGCTCCTACAAAGTTCAAAATACTTGCAATAAAAATTGCTTGTCGTATAGTTATAGCTTTAGCACCAACAGCCGTTGCCATAGAATTAGCAACATCGTTTGCACCAAGATTAAAAGCCATCATAAATCCCGCAAAGAGGGATAAGTAGAAAAATAAATCGTATAAATCCATGTAATACTCCAGATCTAAGAAAAATCTTCTATTGGTGGGTGAACATAGCATTTTAAAGTGAAAATAAAAAGTTTTTTTTGTGGCAAAATAATATGAAGATGTGAATCTTATTGCATAGAATCCATTGCTAATTTTTCATAATTCTTTTAAATATATTGGCTAAATAGTGCTTAATACAAATAATAAAATTGGAAATAGTATGAGACAAGAGCAAAAAACAATCAAACAAAAGATTCTTCGAGTTTTATCTATAAGTTGTATAATGACCGTAGTGCTTAGCGCTTATTGGTGGAATGGCAAGCGCCTTACAAAAATGGTGCAGCAAAATACATCTTTATATGATGCTACAGAAGAACTTAGCGTGAAAGAGAAAATTTTTATTCGTGAGTTTGTGAAAGGTATGAAAGATGTTTATGATGTTTCTGCATCGGTAAAGATCTATGAAGATGCGATGCCAAAAATAAAAAAAACAAATGCTTTACAGATAGTAATATCAGTTACGGAACAAAAAGTTATAATAGAAGCTCCTCCACTTCTTTCTCGTGTACTTGGTGGGTTTGATAAGAAACTAGTATCATCAATCGAGGAAAATTATATTGCCAAAGGTAAATGGCAGGAAGGCTTACAGGTTCTTTTGGCAGAGCTTTGGACATATCTTCGTGAGACTGAATAAGAGTACTGTAGAATACGAGTAGAGTAGATTATAGTAGAACAAGAGGCAATGAGAGTATAAATTTTATCGCAGAATGTAGAAGCTTATTATAAGAGTTTGCAAAAATAGATTTGTTGCGAGTAAAGAGACTATGTAGTTAATTTTTTTATTAAAGCATTAGGATAAAGGAAAAAAATGAGTGATGTTATCATGTATACAGATGGTTCTTGTTTAGGTAACCCTGGTAAAGGTGGATATGGTGTAGTATTATTATATGGTGAGTCTCGTAAAGAGTTGAGTGTAGGCTATAAAGAGACCACAAATAATAGAATGGAGCTTTTAGCTGTAATTGAAGGTCTTAAGACGTTAAAAAGAGCGTGTACAGTGGTTGTTTATACGGATTCAAAATATGTACAGCATGCAATAACAAAAAAATGGCTTGCTAATTGGCAACAAAATAATTGGAAGACAGCAGCTAAAAAGCCTGTGAAGAATCAAGACTTATGGCAAGGGCTTATTCCGCTTTTAGCGCTGCAGACAGTTGATTTTAGATGGGTAAAAGGGCATAGCGGGCATGAGGAGAATGAACGTTGTGATGAGCTTGCAAGAGATGCTGCCATGGGACAAATATTGTTAGATGATACTGGTTTTGTTAGAGAAAAATAGCGTATAAGAGATATTTTGTGTGAAAAATATTTTCTGATGAAAAATTGGCTCTCTCTCTCTCTCTACTCTACTCTACTCGGGGCTACTCTGGGCTACTCTGGGCTAATAATGAGCGTGAGAATATTTATAGAGTAGCTCGTTACTGAATAAATGAGAGTCTACTATGTTTTAAAGTAAAGATACTATTTCTGATATAAGAAAAAAAAGTGAAAGGCAGAACCTTTCACTTTTTTTATTTTTTATATCTCAAGAAAGCTATTTCCCCATTCTAGGGTTTGGGACAATACGTGTTGTAACAGTTTTTCTTGTGGTCTTTGTCTGACGAGTAATTCTAGCAGTTGTGAATTTCTTTTTCTTAAGAACAGTGAGAGTTCTTTTTGCTTGAGTCGTACTTGTTACAGGAAGTATTACTCTATAAATAGTACCACCTTTGCGCCTTACTGGAGTTATTTTAATATTTTTAAATCCAGCTTTAATAAGTCTAGTCCGCATAGTACTAGCAGTTTTTTTGCTTTTTGTAGCAGTAACTTGGATAACTGGTTCAGTTTCCCCTTTTTTGCCTTTTTTGCCTTTTGCAGATCTCTTTTTATTTTTTGCAGACCCTTTTTTAGGTTTTTTGCCTTTTACAGACCCTTTTTTGCCTTTTACAGATCCTTTTCGTTTTTTAAGCGCAGCTTTTTTCCTGAGCGCAGCTTTTTTTCTAAGCAAGGCTTTTCGTTGTTTTGCTGTATATTTTTTCTTGCCTTTGGCTTTACGTTTGCCTTTAGCTTTAGATTTGCCTTTAGCTTTAGCTTTCTTTTTCACATCAGCTGGTGGATCAATTGCTAGATTTGGGTTCTTCTTAGCAATAGCGCTAGGAGTTAGATGTTGTCTTTGTGGAGCTGTAGGAGGACTACGTCTAGCCATAGCAGTTGTGTTTAGAGGCGCAATGCTCCCGCCATAGTCACTAACTAAATTTAAACCAATACGAGTTAAATCATGCCGATTAAGCCCAATGGTAAGTGCAACCGCAGAAGATACTTCTGCAATTCGTTGAGGTATATAAGGTCCTCTATCAGTAACAATAGCATAAGTTTTTTTGTTATTTTCTAAATTCCAAATTTCTATTTTCGAGCCTAAAGGATAGCTTCTATGAGCCATGGTAAATTGTCTTGAATTGTAAGCCGTACCATTTGCGACTATTTTACCACCGAATGATTCAGGATAAATAGCTGCATACCCACGTTCTTCAAATTTTTGAACTTCTTCTTTTCCAACACGTCTTTTAGATTGTTTATTTTGACCTGTCGATTGTAATTTTCTTTCAAGAGCTTCTTGTTCTTTTCGCTCTTTTTCTTGTGCTTTTTTAGTATTTGCAGCAAGCCTGCGCGCTTTTATAGATTCAGCTGCCTGTTCTTTTCGAATTTTTTCCTGAGCTGCTCTTTTTTCTTGAGCCTCTTTCTTTCTTGCCTCTGCAGTCTTTGGTTCTGCAGCCTTTGGCTTTACAACCTTAGGCGGTGTAACTTTTTTAGGTGGTGCAGCTTTTGGCTCAGGAGCTTTAGGCGTTGTAGCTTTTGCCTCAGGAGTTTTTGCCTGAGCTACGTTAGCATTTGAATAAAATGTGTTTGCGCCCAATAGGCAGAATATAGCAAGCAGTATAAATGAAA
>CAMQUX010000121.1 GCA_947037905.1 uncultured Desulfovibrionaceae bacterium
CTTTTTTTCACTGTACTTGCAATAGTTTATCCAATAACGCAGTAAAAATTATTGGTTATTTGGAGTAATTTTGTAGCCTAATTCTTCTGCCATATACTCCAGTGGAGCCGCATTGCTTGTAATTTTCATAATTTCAAGTAATGTTTCAGCACCTAATTTTGCATTGGAATCAAATGGATTGATTTCACGCAATAAAGTTGAATAAGGCTTTCCGATAGTTTGTGCAAGTTTTTTTGCAGCAATATCACCTTCTAAAACAAGATCCTGTGTAGCTTTTGTTACTGAATCTGATAACATACTAATTCCCCTTTTCTATAAAGAGTTGGGCCAAAAGTAACCAGCTTTTAAGCCGAAGTTTACGAGCCTTGCCAATCCTTCTCTCGCATTCTTCAAATTAGTATTTTCACCACAATTATTTATACACATATTAAAATAATCTTGTAAAGTATAATTTATATTTTTTTACCCTAAATATTATTATACACTTTTTTTTATCTTTTTTTTATTATAAGCCTATTATTTCTTATATTTTTACCGATAGGATATACAGAGGTAAAATGTATATGTCGATATCTATGCAAACAAGTCTCCTCCAAGGCTCACAAGAGTTCACAAATAGCCTTATTAGCTCTTTGGTAACTACTAGTAAAACTCTTGCGACACCTGCTGAACCTGTTAAAAAAATAGGCTCAGATGATGAAAAGTCTTCGAAGAATGAATCTAAAAAAGATTCATCATCCTCGCAGCAACTTACTGAATCTGAACAGACGCAAGTGAAAGAATTGGAGGCGAAAGATAGAGAAGTACGTGCACATGAGCAATCACATATTGCTGCAAGTGGTGGACTTGCTGGTGGATTATCTTTTACCTATCAGCAAGGACCTGATGGAAGAAATTATGCCATAGGTGGCTCTGTTTCCATTGACACTTCTGCAGCTAATAATCCCGATGCTACTTTAGAAAAAGCGAGAAGAATACGAAGTTCAGCTCTTGCTCCTAGTGATCCTTCCTCTCAAGATTCAAGTGTTGCAGCATCTGCTAATGCGTTAGAGCAACAAGCTCAAAAGGAAAAAGCAGCACTCGAAAAAGAAAAAGAAAAAGATTCTTCTTTGACTGCTGATTCCGATTCAAGTATTGATTCTGCTCAAAGCGCAAATGCTAGCTCTCCTATTGTTAGTGCTTTAAACGCACAAGCTCTTGAAGAAAAGGAAACACTTAAAAATAGAGAAACTACACAAAATTCTCCTGCAGACAAAATGCAATCAAAAAATAGTGTTGCAAACAGTCAGCATGCACTTTTATTTGATTTAGCTAAGGACAGTGCTCAAGTATTCTCTAATCTTCCTGCTGTGAGCGCAAAAAACGCCACACAGCAATACAAGAATGGATTTGATAATGCTCATTTTGATTTTTTAAAATCTTCATCATCAAATCTCATGACCGTTTAAGGTCGATTATTATGGAGAAAAGTGCAGCTTTTCTCCATAATTTTTAAGCACTAAAAAAGCGAGAATATTTTCTCGCTTTTTTATTACTATTTTATTGTATATTTATTGTTTTTTCACTGCCTGCTCGCTAAAACTTTAATATTTAGCTTATTCATTTTATTTTAACAATTTAATTATTTATATCATTTTAGCTAGTTAAATCATTTTAGCCTGCACAATTAATTAAAAATAAATCCTAAACAAATTAACCCTTATTTAAAATAGTATAAAATAAATATGCAGTATATGTTAAATAGATAATTATTAAAAGAATACCATTGCCACGAGTGATTCTTTTAGCTGTTCCAAAAAGTCCAATGCTTTGGATAAAAAGAAGAACTGTCACAAAAAACATCACTGCTATATCTCGGTAAATTACTATAGGATCAATTACCATAGGGCTAATTACACCTGCTATACCAACAACTGCTAATAAATTAAATAAGTTTGAACCAAGAACATTACCTATAGCAATATCATGCTCATTCTTTCTTACCGCTGCTATGGAAGCTGCAAGCTCAGGCAATGATGTTCCAAATGCAACCACTGTAAGCCCTATTACTAAATCGCTCACACCTAAACTAGTTGCAATGTCTATAGCTCCAATTACAAGCATCCTTGAACTTGCAAGTAAGACCACAAAACCAAGTACTAGCCAAAAAAATGATTTCCCTAATGAGTTTTTTTCTGTCTCTATAGCTACTAAATCAGCTACACCAGCTGACTCAATCTCTTTTTCATTTGCACCACTAGTGCTTATGGATAGTATTTTTTGCTCTTTTTTGCCTTCTAAAAAAGTCCACGTCATTATCCCAAAAAGAACAGCCAAAAGAACTACTGCATCTATTCTTTCAAGATATTCATTATAAAAAAGTGCTACGGTTAAAAACATTGTAATAAATAATATTGGAATTTCTCTACGCACAACTTGCGGGCGCACCTCTACTGGCTTTATAATAGCCGTTACACCTAAAACAAGAGCGATATTTGTTATATTAGAACCATATGCATTACCAAGTGCAAGGCTTCCATTACCTTCAAATGCTGCTATGGCAGAAACAACCATCTCAGGTGCTGATGTGCCAAAACCAACTATGAGCATTCCTATCAAAAGTGGTGACATTCCAAAATAACTGGCAATATCAACTGCTCCATCAACAAAACAATCAGCACTCCAAACAAGTAATACTAAACCTACTATCACTAATACAAACGATAATAACATAATAAAAACTCCAGTTTGATACTAAAAAATCAATATTTTTTACTTTTACCACATAAATTTACAAAAAAGTATTTATGACAATTTATATTTTATAAGTTTTTTTGCTTGCTAATGAAATCAATCAAATTAATAAACCATAAGAGCCTAAATCTTTTTTTATAACTATTATTTGTATTGTACTTACTCCATACAAACTTATTCTTTAATATTCACCATAAATATCGCAAGTATTTAAGGTGAAAGACTAAGCAGAAAAATATTTTTTTCTTAACTATCAGTCAATAAAAAAGCGAGGGTATTCTCTCGCTTTTTTATTGTATTTTTTTCTTAACTTTATTGTATTTTATATTTATATATATTTTATCTTATATATTTTAACAACTTAAACCATAAAACTTATGCTTAATTTAAAATAGTATAGAATAAATATGCTGTATATGCTAAATAGACTGCAATTAAAAGAATTCCCTCAGCACGAGTAATTCTTTTAGCTCTTCCAAAAAATCCAAAACTTTGGATGAAAAGAAGAATAGTAACAAAGAACATTACACCCATATCTCGGTAAAGCACTATAGGATCAACTTCCATAGGACTAATCACACCGGCTATACCAACAACTGCTAGTAAGTTAAATAAATTTGAACCAAGAATATTTCCTAAAGCAATATCATGCTGATTTTTTCTTACTGCTGCTATTGATGATGCAAGCTCAGGCAAAGAGGTACCAAGTGCAATAACTGTAAGTCCTATTACTAAATCGCTCACACCAAAACTTGTTGCAATTTCTACAGCGCCTATTACAAGCATTCTTGAACTCACAAGTAAGACCACAAAACCAAGTATTAACCAAAAAAATGATTTCTTTAATGAGTTATTTTTTGTTTCTTTATTAGCAGATTCAGTAGCTTTTTCCTCTGCACTCATATTTGCAGATATTATTTTTTGTTCTTTTTTACCTTCTAAAAAAGTCCACCCCATTATACCAAAGAATGCTACTAAAAGAAGTATAGCATCTATTCTTTCAAGCGCATTATTATAAAGAAGCGCAACACTTAAAAGCATTCCAATAAGCAGTATAGGGATTTCTCTGCGCACAACTTGTGGACGCACCTCTATTGGCTTTATAAGAGCTGTTATGCCTAAAATAAGAGCAATATTTGCTATATTAGAACCATATGCATTACCCAGTGCAATGCTTGCATTACCTTTAAATGCAGCCATGGCAGAAACAAGCATCTCTGGTGCTGATGTGCCAAAGCCAACTATTACCATACCGATTAGAAGAGGCGACATTCCATAATGACTTGCAATATCAACTGCTCCATCAACAAAACGATCGGCACTCCAAACAAGTAATACTAAACCTACTATCAATAATGCAAAAGATAATAACATAATATAACCCTCATTTTGATATTAGAAAAATTGATATGTTTTTTTAACCCACAAATTTTAAAAAAGCTATAAGAAAAAAGGCTATAAAAATAGCCTTTTTTCTTTATTGTGTATTCGTTTATTAATTAATGAAAGCAATAAAACTTGATGGATAATAAGAATCTAAATGTTTCTTTACAGCTATTGCTTCTGTCCTATCCACTAAATACGGGGTGAAAACTTTATATATGAACTTTTCTGGCTCTCCTGAACGGAGCATTTTCATTTTTTTATACCCTAAACGTTCTAAGGTTTTAAAAGCTTGGAGCGCATATTCATAATTTGAATAGCTTCCTACTTGTATTACAAGTTTTTTACCATTTTTGTCTATTTTTTCATCTGAAACATCAAAGTTCAGTCCACTCTTTTGCTTTTCTTCTATTTCCATAGGATCAAGTGATAATGGATTTTTTCCTGCATGAGCAATCATCTCATCTAAAGCTTCCCTTTGCTGTTCGCTCATCATGGCCAAATCGTCATCTGCATCAAGCCCTTTGCTAAAATCTTCTTTCTCACCAAATAATGCTCTTGATTCATTGCCTTTTTTATTCCCACCAAATAATGCTGGTGTTGGCGCAACTGTTTCTTTCTCTCCGCCAAATAATGCGGGTGTTGACTCAACTGTTTCTTTCTCTCCACCAAAAAGTGCTGGTGTTGGCGCATTTACTACTTTATCTCCACCAAACAGTGC
>CAMQUX010000122.1 GCA_947037905.1 uncultured Desulfovibrionaceae bacterium
ACTATTTCACTTTTAACGTCTGAAATAGCTTGGTTTTCAAATTTACCACGAGCTATACCCTCACTCATTACTGTAGTGTAATAGACAACTTCTGGCGTGGTGGCTGTGATTAAAATTTTCTCTTCACGCTTTAAACGCTCAAGTATCACTTGAATATGCAAATCTCCCATACCTGAGAGAATATTTTCACCAGTTGTTTCATCTACTATAAAAAATAAACTAGGATCTTCTTCAACATAACGACTAAGCGCTTCTCGCATTCGGTCCTCATCATCAACATCTGCCGATACCGCCACAAAAAGTACTGGCGAAAATTTTCGTATTTCCTCTAAAACACCTTCTGCACCACAAACACTTATGGTATCGCCGGTCTTTACATTTCCTGATATCTGCAGTGCAACTAAATCTCCAGCAAGTACGCTATCTATTTCTTCTCTGCTATTTGCATGCAGACGACTTATAGATTCTATTGTAAGTTTTTGTTTTTGACTCACATTATAAACAAGATCACCCGTTTGCAGAGAACCAGCATACATTCGAAATAAATATTCCTTATTCCCTCTATGGTATACTATTTTAAAAATAAAACCTAAAAAAGATTCTTCTACTGCACCTTTGAAATCATACTTTCTCCCTGTTTCTCTATTAAAGAGAACTGGAAGTTTTTTTTCTTCTGGTGCTGGAAGATAAGCTATTACTGCATCTAATAATGGTTGTATACCTTGATTATTTAATGCACTGCCAATAAATACAGGAACAATATTTTCAAGCAATGTATGTTTTCGTAGTAATGCATGAATAGTTTCATTTGCTATATCTTCACAGTCTATGTACTGCGCTAGAAAATCTTCATCCACATCACATAATTGCTCAAATAATTTATCTCTCCAAGGAGATAAAAAAGATTTCTCATCTTCATTTAATGCATGCTCTAAACAAATTTCACTATCTTCGCCAGATACAAACTCTAAACGAGTTTGATTAATTACATGATATAAACTTTTAAAATCTTCTCCAGAACCATTGGCTATAACGATCGATACTGGAATTATTGATAAATTCTTCTCTAAAGATTTCAAGGCAAGAGTAAAGTCTGCACCTTGTCTGTCTATTTTATTCAAAAAAATAATCTTAGGAATTTTATGTGTTTTACTTTGCTGCCAAACTGTTTCAGATTGCGCTTCTACACCTTTTACACAACAAAAAACCCCAATGGCACCATCTAAAACTCGCAAAGATCTTTCCACTTCGATTATAAAATCTATATGCCCTGGAGTATCAATAATTTGAAAATAATATCCATTCCAAGAACATTCGCTCATGGCGGCACTTATGGTAATTCCACGATTTTGCTCTTCTGGCAAATAGTCCATTGTGGCAGTTCCATCATGCACATTACCCATGCGAGATATTTTGTGCGTATTATAAAGAATACGCTCAGTTACTGTTGTTTTACCAGCATCTATGTGAGCAATTATTCCTATATTTCTTCGTAAATATGTAGTTTGGGACATATTTTACTCAGTGTACAGTATTTGCTGTTTTCTTTCAAAAACAGATGATAGCAATTTATCCCAGTAAAAATACCACTGGTTTCCAGCACAATATATGTTAATCCCTGTTTTTTCAAACAAATGCCGTGCAGTGTCTGAGCAGTATATTTCAGAAATTTCCTCTAAAAAAGATTCTTCTGTGCAGAGTTCACAATCAATCAAATCTGTCTTGCTTAAAAAATCTGTTTTCCCTGCAATTTTAAAAATACTTCCTTTATGTGCTATTTTAGCTTGCTCAAAAATTTCTCGATCAACTTCTCCTTGCAGATATATTCCAATATATTCTCGCATATTGAGTGTTAACCATAGTATTTTTTGATTATTTTTTCGCGTAATTGTATGTTTTTCTTTTGCATTTTCGCCAACACTTACAACAAGCCCAAAATGTTCCTTTGCTGAAACTGATAATAATTGATCTAATTCTTTTTTTGTTAAAACAGCAAGCCATGTGGCACCTGCTAGTTCTAAAGAAACAAGAAGTTCTTGGCTGATATTTTTTTTATCGTCCATAACAATTGCAACTTGTTCTATACCTTGCGACATGGCAGGAATAATAGCAGCAAGCAGTTGCGCAGGAGAAATTTTTCCTTGAATATAAACTATTACCCAAGCTACTTTTTCAGTATTTTGTTCAAGCTGAAACCCCTGAGTAAAAGATTCTCTCTGTTGTTTTGCATGGCTATATTCGTTTCGTGATAGAATAAAATGGCGTGCTATGGCAGTTTTTATAGCATATCTATTTTTAAGTGCTATTTCATCATAAGCCTGCGCAAAAGTTTCATCATCTAACCATTTATCTTCAAACCATTCTGGAAATGCAAAAATTTTATGCATTGTAAGCCTTTTTTACTTTTATTTATTTTTTAACTATCTGAAATATAAAAATATAACTTTTATTTCAAAAGAATCTTTCTATAAAAAAAGCGGTTTTCACCGCTTCTATAATCACTCAAATTCTATAATCACTCAAATTCTACAACCAATCAAATTTATTTTTCCATGATTTTATTTGTTTTTCTCTACCTTCCTGCGAAAGTTCTTCTCTGTATACTAAATAAGATTCGTAAGAGCGTTTTCTTGCATATTCAGCAAACTCTGGAAACTCTGGATATGCTTCTATAATATATAAATATCTACGATAAGAAGGTCCGTATTGTCCTGAGCGCCAAAAAAAATCTGCTAAATAGAGTTCATTTTGAGCTAAAAGATTCCGACCATGCCGAAACAATTTTTTTGCCTCAACTGCATGTTCAGTGTCTGGATAATTATTCATGACTCGTTGAAAATATTCTAAAGCAGTTTTCACATCATCTTGCTTTCTATCTACTGAACGATATTGTAATAATGCGGATTTACCAAGTTGCATTAAAACATACGCAATATTATCATCTGCTGGATAAAGTGTTTCAAATTCACTATAAGCAATAAAAGATTTATCATATTTACGTTGTAAAAAAAGAGCATCTCCTAATAGAAGTTCAGCTAAAGGCGCATAAGAACTAAAAGGATACTGTTCTTTTATTTGGATATAATATTTTATAGCTTTACTATACTCTTCTTGGTCTTTTGCGGCCGAACCAATTTCAAATAATTGTTCAGGCGTAAAACTAGAATCTATTTTTTTACCGCAAGCGCTAATAAATATGCAAAAGAAACAAATTAAGAGTATTGATAGTTTATTTTTCATCATATAATTCTAAATAGGAATATGCAAAAAATCCAGCTGTAGCACCATCACCAACAGCAGTTGCTATTTGCCGACAGAGTTTATTTAGAACATCTCCAGCTGCAAATATACCAGCAATGTTCGTCTGCATTTTAGCATCTACTTCGATTCCATTTGTGGTATGTGTTAAATTTTTAGGAATAAAAGATATAACAGGATCGTAGCCTACAAATATAAAAACACCTGGTGCTGGAATATGCTTAACACTTCCATCTTTAAGGCTTTTTATATCAACTCCAACCACACCACTTGCATCACCCTTTATTTCTTCTACTGCAAAAGATTTATGGAACTCGATTTGTTCATGTTCTTCGCATTTTTTTTGATAAACCGCTAAAGCACGAAATTCATCACGTCTATGTACTATATGCACTTTTTTGCATACTCGTGCAAGATATAACGCCTCTTCTAATGCCGCATTTCCGCCACCTACCACGACAACTTCTTGCCCTTTGTAGAAATTGGCATCACAAAGTGCACAATATGAAACGCCTCGACCTAAATACTCCTCTTCGCCTTTTGCTCCAAGTTTCTTATATTTTGCTCCAGAGCAAATAACTATGGCTTTCGCACAATACGTATTTTCTTCACAATGAACTATATGCGCTTTTCCTTCTTGAGAAAAAGAATTTACTTCATCATTTATTCTGTCGATATTTTCATAAGGTGCAATTTGATCGGAAAATTTATCCACAAGATCAAATCCTGATACACCATCTGGGAAACCTGGATAATTTTCAATTTTATCTGTAAGAAGCACAAGGCCTCCTGCAGACAATTTTTCTATTAATGCTACCGTCACTCCAGAACGTGCCAAATAGAGTGCTGTAGTCATACCACAGGGACCACTACCAATTACAATAGCATCATATTCTTTCATTTCTTATCCTAACATCTTAGTGTCAATTACTTCTTTCAAACTTGACTTAGATACTGCACCTGTTGTTTGGTGAGCAACTTCGCCATTTTTGAAAAAGATTAATGTTGGTACTGCGCGAATTCCGTATTTTGCTGAAACTATGCTACCACTATCTACATCAAATTTACAAATTTTTACTTTGCCTGCATAGAGTTCTGACAACTCTTCAATTATTGGTCCGATTGCTCGACAAGGTCCACACCAAGGTGCCCAAAAATCCACTAAAACTGGTAATGTACTTTGTAGTACTTCCTTATCAAAATTACTATCTGTTACTTCAATAGCCATATACTTTCTCCTGTTTTTTCTAAACACATTTATATATTTTCTTGCAAATAGTCGAATACTATCTGTTGACCTCGAGGTACTGCATCTAAATGTAAATCATGGTAATATCCTGCCTTTCGTAAAAGACTTGCAATATAACCTATCATTGCGGCGTTATCTGTACATAAATCAAGTGATGGCAAATGAATATTTTTTCCATTATCAAAAGCAAGTTTCTCTATTCGTTTGCGGATTATACTATTTGCGGCAACTCCGCCAGCTAATATAATACTTTTGATTCCATCCTCTCGTTTAAGAGCACGCTCAACTTTTATTGCTAGTATTTCA
>CAMQUX010000123.1 GCA_947037905.1 uncultured Desulfovibrionaceae bacterium
AAGTGCTTATGTCTTCTTCCCTGGTTGTCAGCTCACAGGCATAAGCCCGCATCTTGTGGAAGAAAGTTACAAGTTTTTACAAGAAAATTTCGCTCATTCTGTGGCACTTTACACGCACTGTTGTGGCGCTCCTGCTCATTGGGCTGGGCAAAAAGAACTCTTTAAAAATTTGCGCGAAACCATAAAAGAAGCATGGAATAATTTTGGTCAGGCAACTTTTATAGTAACATGCCCAACTTGCATAAAAATGTTTCAGGAATTTTTACCAGAGATAAAAACTCTTTCGCTTTGGGAGATTCTTTTAAATACTGATATCCCACACGCGCTTATTGATAAAAAAGAATATATCCTGCACGATTCCTGTTCTGCTAGGCATAACCTACCACTGCAAAAAGATATCCGAAAAATTGCAGATAAATATTCACTTACTTTCCATGAACCAGAACTTTCAAAATCCCTCACACAGTGCTGTGGTTTTGGAGGACTGCTTGATAATGTAAACCCAAACCTTGCAAAAAAAGCAGCAAAAGAACGAATAGATACCCTTCAAGCTGTAAAAGATACTACATCTATTGTTACTTATTGTGCCATGTGTAAAAATATGTTCGCAAAAACTGGCGTAAAAGCTGTGCATTTTTTAGAAATTCTTTTTCCAAATGCTACAAGTTACCATGATGAAACTATGCTTATTGGTATTTCTCTTCGCCGTGAAAATAGACTCAAATTAAAAAATCGTCTGCTTAAAAATATTTGGAAAGAAGATTTTGAACTAGCAACAAGCCCGTTAAATATTGTGTATTCTGAATCTAGCTTAGCGGACATGGAAAAATATCATATATTAAAAACAGATATAATAAATGTTTTCACAGACTTTTTAAAGCACGGAAAATCTTTTGTTGACGGAAAAGATACAGACGCCCAAACTATAAACTATCGCTCAAAAAATGTAATGTTCTGGCTTACTTTTACAGAGGAAAAAACAGCGACTGGAAGCATATATACAGTAAAAGAGCTTTGGTCGCATAGAATGGAAATTATTACTCCGAACATGGAGGAAGAAAAATAATGGGAACATTAAAAGTACTCATGGATGATTTTTCACATATCATCTGCAAACCCTGCAATGAACAGCTTGTACCAACAACTGTTGAGCTTGTGTATCTTGCAAGCCGTTTTTCGGTAGAGCTTCCTGCCTGCCCTAAGTGCGGAAAAGTATTTATTCCAAAAGACCTCGCTGTAAATAAAATGCTCGAGGTAGAGAAACTTTTGGAGGATAAATAATGGCAGACACTTTGTGGGAAAATCCTTTTTTTGAGGAACTAACGCAAGGTATTTTACGCCCTGGAAATTTGAGCTTAACAAAAAAATATTATGACAACCTCCCTAAAAATCCGCAGGATTTACTTTTAGATATTGGCTCTGGAACTGGCATTACAAGTGCATTTTTACAAGATGAGTATAATTTTTGTGTAGTAAGTATCGATAATTCTTTCACGCAAGTAGAAAAAACCTCTGCCCAAAATCCGCTCACAGCTTGTGCTGCTATGGAAAATTTACCTTTTAAAGAAAACTCGTTCTCGTTCATCAACTGTGATTGCGTCTTGTCCTTAAGCTCAAATAAAGAAAAAACCATAAAAGAATTTGCTCATATACTAAAAGATGACGGTTATCTTATACTTTCAGATTTATACATAAAAGATGATTTTTCTATACATAATGATTTTGAGAGTGATTTGAATAGAAAGAATAATCTGAGCAAAAATGATGATTTTGAGCTAAAAAATAATTCGTCCACAAATGCTCATTTAGATACATGCACTCATTCAGATATACAGACTCATTCAGATAACTACGCTCATCCGGATACAAACAATAATCTAGCTATAAAAAACAAGCAGTACTTAGAAAAAAATATATCCAATAAAATAGATTGTTTAAAAGATAATACATCTAAACATACTAAGGGGTGTGCTGAAAATGCTCTTTCTTTAGAAAATATTCAGAAAATTTTGAACAGAAATAATTTTGAAATCTTATCTTTTCACGAGCATACAAAAGAGTTGAAAGAACTAACGGCTAAGCTTATTTTCGCAGGTCATACTTTCACTTGTTCTACTGACTCTAGTTGTTCTACTGGTTCTAGTTCTTCTACTGATTCTAGTTCTTCTACTGATTCGCAAATACCTGCAAAAGTTTCGCAGTCTTCCTTAAAGTCATCTGCAGGTACAGTAAAACTTGACGAAAATAAAACAAGTAACACAAATAAAAAACTTGGATATTTTTATCTCATAGTACAAAAAAGGAAAGATAGATGCTAAATAATGCACAAATACAGATTATGCAACTTTCTGCGCAAGGTTACTGCTGTACACAAATTCTTTTAAAGATAATGCTCGAGAATGCAGGCATTGAAAATTTTCAGCTTATCCGAAGTGTGGAGGGGCTTTGTAACGGCGCTGGTAGCCCAAATAATACTTGCGGAGTCCTCACAGGTGGCGCCATGATTTTAGGATTATATGCCGGACACGAGCCCCAAACCGAAGAAAAAGATGAAAGACTTTTCCTACTCTTAGACACCTTCTCAAACTGGTTTCAAGAAAAAATACAAGCCTCGCACGGTGCAAAAGGCACAAGCTGCGGTGATATTGTTGGGGAGGACTTTCCCCCTCAGGCAGAAAAAAAAATGCAGTGCGCAGTGCTCATTACAGATACTCTCTCATTTCTTGAAGATCTTCTGCAAGAAAATGGCTATGAGCTTTTAGATATGAAAACCTCATAAAATATATATTCGAGATATTTAATATATACTTACTACTTAATACTTAATATGCACTCAATATACAGATTATATACTTGAGTAAAGAAAAAACCATGGCGCAAAATATTATCCATACAGAAAGTCTCTGTCCCACTTGTTTTATGCGAATTCCAGCCATGTATATTACAAAAGAAACAGAAACACATTTACATAAAACCTGCCCCACACATGGAAGTTTTTCTAGCCTTATCTGGATAGATGCAAACGAGAATGCAAAATTTTCCGACTGGTCACGCCCAAAAATTCCCACAAGTCCTTTTAAGCCTCTTACCGTGAATAAGAAAAATTGCCCGTTCGAATGCGGACTCTGCACACATCATAAACAAGGTACATGCATGGCACTGCTTGAAATTACCTCAAGGTGTAATCTCGCATGTCCTCTGTGTTTTGCAGCTGCTGAAAGTTGTAGTAGTGCTGAGAATTACACCGGAGCTGAGAATTTAAATTCATTTGAAAATTATAATCGCTCTGAATGCTTAAATACAAGCAAAAATTCAGATTCATCTAAAAAATCAAATAAATCTATCATCTTAGGAAGTGATGATTTAAATTCATCTCAACATTGCAAGCAATCTAAAAATTTAGAAGAAAATATCAATAAAGACCCGAGCTTAGAAGCACTTTATTCTTTACTTGATTCAACACTCATACAAACAAACAAATGTAATCTTCAAATTTCAGGCGGTGAGCCTACTGTTCGCGATGATTTGCCTGAGATTATTTCCTATGCAAAAAAGATAGGTTTTCCTTTTGTGCAAGTAAATTCCAATGGTTTACGCATGGCAGAAGATGAAAAATTTGTGGAAAAACTCGCACTTTCTGGCGTGGATTCTGTTTTTCTACAATTTGACGGGCTAGAAAAAAATACACATATTCATTTTCGAGGAAGAGATTTACGAGAAATAAAAAAACAAGCCATAGAAAATTTAGCAAAATACTGTATTGGAATTATCCTTGTACCAGTCATAAGCCCGTATAATTTTCATGAAATAGGCAGTATTATTCGCTTTGCAATTGAGCATGCGCCCCATGTTCGAGGTGTGCATTTTCAGCCCATAAGCTATTTTGGACGCTACACAAAAACTCCAACAAATGCAGAGCGAATTCCCCTCTCTAAAATCATACATGCTCTCGAAAAACAAACAGACAGCATGGTCTCAAGCGGTGATTTTGTTCCTCCAAGTTGTGAGCATGCCCTTTGCTCTTTTCATGCAAATTATGTTATTAAAGATGATAAATTAGAACTCCTTTCTGTGCCTAAAGATACGTGCGATTGTAGCCCAAAAGATGCAGAAGATGGTGCGAATAAAGCAAAAAAATATATTCAAGGACAGTGGATAAATCCACAAACAAAAACTATAAACACACATAAGGAAAGCGCGCATTATCAAATACAAAACTATAGCCATGAGAAACTAGAAAAAAATCCAAATAGGAAAGAAAAATCGCTAGAAGCAAAACAAATCTGCTTTGAAAAGAGCGACATAAACATCTATGAAAATAACAACATAAACTCATACAAAAGTAATAATATATCTACAGATAAAAATAACAATATATCTACAGAAAAACAGGAACTAAACCCACTAGATGCGTTCATTCAAACGACAAGTTTGCATCGCTTTTCAATTTCTGCCATGGCATTTCAGGACGCTTGGACTGTTGATATTGAACGCCTCTCAGGTTGTTGTATTCATGTAATAGCAAAAGATGGTAAGCTTGTTCCTTTTTGTGCCTATAATATCACAAACACACAAAATAAAGCACTTTATAGAAAATAAGAGTTTATAAGATTAACTACCTTGAATAATTATGATAAGTAAATATAAAAATAATTTAAGTCAAAAAAGAATAGATATAAAAACAACTTGATTTAAAAATGAATATATTCAAATAACCGCATAAAATACTTATATAAAATATCTATATCTAAGCGCATACAAAAAAGTCATAAAATG
>CAMQUX010000124.1 GCA_947037905.1 uncultured Desulfovibrionaceae bacterium
GTAGTATCGTCTGCCATCGGCTCAAGAGGTATGGTGGGTGGGCAAATGCTCGATATGGATTTTTCTGGAAAAAAAGATATAAGTTTAATAGAGCTCCAAAAAATTCATGCTTTAAAAACAGGTGCGTTATTAGAAGCCGCCTGTGTTTGTGGAGCAATACTTGCTGGTGCAAATGATGAAGAAATTGCTCGGGCTCAAATTTATGGAAAACATATAGGCATAACTTTTCAAGTGGTCGATGATATCCTTGATGTGATTGGAGATGAGGCAGAGCTCGGAAAACCTGTTGGAAGTGATATAGCGCACGGAAAATGTACGTATCCATCATTTATGGGACTTGAAAAAAGCAGAGCGTATGCTAAGGAGCAGATTGTCATAGTGCAAGATACCTTAACAGCACATGCAGGAAATAAAGAGCAAGAATTTTTACTCCATCTAGCAGATTATTTGCTCGAGCGGGCAAATTAAGATTATTAAGGTTGTTATAGATACTTTATACAAGATGTGTTTAGATGTATTTATTGCGTAATAGAACATAAATTTAATATGCATAATAAAATACTTTTTAAAAATCGAAAGTAAAAGTGAAAAGCAAATCTTTGAGATAAAGAAAATTAAAATTGAGATAAAGAAAATTGTAATCGAGATAAAGCAAATTAAAATTGAAAATTGAAAGTAAAAAATAGAGTGGAAATATTCTTCTATATTATAAATATAGATATTTTTACTTTAGTGGGTGCGAATAGATTTTAAGTATAAAAGGGCGTATAGTTTAATCCCTATAAATAACGTTCAAATTTTGCAAGTATGAATGTATTTTTTTATAGAATTATAAGAATATCTTTTATAAAATTATAAAAAGTATGAAGAGAGTTTTTTTATGAACGATGAAATATGTTTAGTGAAGAATTATCCTCTTCTTTCACAAATAGATGACCCTAAAAAATTACATAGTTTTTCTTTTGAGGAGCAAATTGCTCTTGCAAAAGAGCTCCGTGAGTATATGGTATCAACTGTTTCTTTGCGAGGTGGGCATTTAGCACCATCTTTAGGCGTTGTTGAGCTTACAATAGCTCTATTTTCAGTGCTCGATTTAACAAATGATAGGCTTGTTTGGGATGTAGGTCATCAAGCTTACGCGCATAAAATTTTAACAGGGCGTTTTAATGAATTCCCAAGCTTACGAACATATGGTGGAATAAGTGGTTTTCCACGTATAGCTGAAAGCGAATTTGACCATTTTGGCGTAGGGCATTCCTCAACATCAATATCAGCCGCACTTGGCATGGCAATGGCTCGTGATTTACTTGGTAAAGAGAGTAACGTGTATGCTGTGATTGGTGACGGTTCTATGACAAGTGGTATAGCTTTTGAGGCACTCAATCAGGCTGGAGCAATGGGAAAAAGACTTATTGTTGTTTTAAATGATAACGAGATGTCTATATCACAAAATGTAGGAGCTTTGTCCTCTTTTTTAAGTACCAAACTTTCCAACCCAAGCCTTACTCGGTTTAAAAGAAATTTTGAAGATGTACTTCGTCAAATTCCTAAAATAGGCGATAGTTTAGCAGAATATGCTAAGCGTGGCGAGGATGCTTTTAAAACTTTCTTCACTCCTGGTATATTATTTGAAGCACTTGATTTTACTTATGTGGGACCTTTAGATGGGCATGATACAGAAACACTTATTCAAACATTTAAGCAAGTAAATCAGCTAGATAAACCAGTTCTTGTGCATGTGCTTACTCAAAAAGGTCGAGGTTATAGACCTGCAGAAGAAAATCCGAGCGATTTTCATGGCGTAGGTGCTTTTGATATAGAAACAGGCGAAATATACAAAAAGCAAACAGAAATTTTAACGTACACAGAAGTTTTTAGCCAAACACTTTGCGAGCTTGCAGAGAATGATATGTCTATCATAGCCATAACAGCTGCCATGCCAGAAGGTACAGGAACCGCTCGTTTTGCAAAGACTTTTCCTAAAAGATTTGTAGATGTTGGTATATGTGAACAACATGCAGTAACATTTGCAGCAGGTCTTGCTACACAAGGGTTTAAACCAGCTATTGCAATTTATTCAACCTTTTTTCAACGAGCATTTGATCAAATTTTACACGATGTTTGCTTACAAAACCTTGATGTGAGCTTTTTCTTAGATCGTAGTGGACTTGTTGGCGAAGATGGCGGAACACATCATGGAGCGTTTGATTTATCATATTTTCGTTTAATCCCTAACATAGTACTCATGGCTCCAAAAGATGAAAAAGAACTAGCTGAAATGATACGTCTTTCTTTTCAACATAAAGGACCAACCGCAGTAAGATATCCAAGAGGTTTAGGTTTTGGTGTATCATTAGAAGATAAAAGCGTTTCTTTTGTGATAGGAGAAGGGGAACTTTTATTAGAAGGGGAAGATTTGCTGGTTATAGCAGTGGGTTCTTTGGTTTATCCTGCACTAGAAGCTGTGCAAAAAAGCGGAAAGAAAAGTGCTGTGTTTAATTTACGATTTGTGAAACCGTTACCAGAAAAACAATTAGAAGAGCTTATTCCTCGCTTTAAAGCGATACTTTTACTTGAGGAAAATGCTGCTTGTGGTGGTATGAGTGCTGGTATTTTAGAATATATGGTCGATAATAATTTGCTAGAAAACAAAAAAGTATACAGACAAACTCTTCCTGACGATTTTGTGGAGCACGGAAAGCAAGAAGAGCTTAAAAGGCTTGTTGGTTTAGATGTCTTGAGTATTCAAGAAAAAATACTTACCATTTATGATTTTTTGACAGATGAAAAAAAATAGTTTTTCTTTGATTTGTCAAATTACAAATTTTTATAAGTAGGCATTGTTTCCATAGATATTTTTATAGATATATTTCTATATATACATTTTTTTAGAGATATTTTTTTAAGAAAAGCTTTCATAATATAGTTTATTTTTATAGTCACAAAAGAAATATAAATAAATAATAGTATAAAAATAAGCGCAAAATAAGTAATTAGATAAGAAACCATTAGATAGTAATTACTTATATAAGAAAAAAGAGCTCAATATGAGCTCTTTTTTTATTAGTATATAGTTTGTATTACTTTGTGGATAATAGTTTTTTGACGCATAAAGTATTATTTATGAATACATAAAGTATTTATAATGAACGTAAAGTTTCCCCGACATATACTTGTCTCGGGCGTTGAATCTTTTTGTCATTAAGTTGACCCTCATGCCAATGCGCAATCCAGCCAGGAGTTCTTCCAATAGCAAACATAACAGGGAACATATTAACAGGTATATTAAGAGCTCTTAGTACAATTCCTGAATAAAAATCAACATTTGGATGAAGGTTTTTTTCGATACAATAAGAATCTTTCGTTGCTTTTTCGTAAAGTTCCATAGCAATATCAAGCAGTGGATCAGCAATTTTTAACTTTTCTAAAAGATTTTCTGCAGCGGTTTTTAGTAGATTTGCTCTAGGGTCAATATTTTTGTAAACTCTATGGCCAAAACCCATAAGTTTTTTCTTTTTCTGTTTTACGAGCTCTAAGAGCTCATCTATAGTATGTTCACCATTTTGAATAGATTCGAGCATTTCAATAACAGCAGCATTTGCACCGCCATGTAAAGGTCCCCATAGTGCCGAAATCCCAGCAGAAACAGATGCAAAGATACTCGCATTTGACGATCCAACCATGCGAACAGTAGAGCATGAGCAGTTTTGCTCATGGTCAGCATGCAGGAGAAAGAAAAGATCAAGAGCTTTAACAGCATCTGGGTTTGGAACATGTTCTTTATGAGGTAATGAGAACATCATATGTAAAAAATTAGCACTATAACTATGTGCAGGGTTAGGGTAGTTAAGAGGTAAGCCCATGGATTTTCTGTATGTACAAGCGGCAATGGTTCGTATTTTGCTAATAATTATTGAAGCGGATAAAAGGAAATCTTTAGGGTGTCCTGCCTCAAGAAGAGTTTGATCGTAGCAGCCCATACTATTAACTACAGCAGAAAGCATAGCCATCGGGTGCCCATAATCTGGGAATGCTTTAAAATGATGCAAAAGATTTTCGTGCAAAAGCTCTTCTTTTGTGAGTATTTTTCTAAAAGAGCTTCGCTCCTCTGTAGTAGGTAACTCTCCAAAAATAAGTAGCCAAGCAATAGAAATAAAATCATATCCTTCGGCAAGCATCTTAATGGGATATCCTCTGTAGTTGAGAATACTTTTTTCACCATCAATAAAAGTAATAGAGCTTAAGCATGATGCGGTGTTTGCATAGCCACTATCTAAAGTAATTAAGCCGGTTTTTGCTCGTAGGGAGCTAATATCAATAGCTCTTTCACCTTCAGAACCAACAATAAGAGGTAGTTCGATAGTTTTATCATCAAACGAGATAGTAACTTTTTTCGTCATATTGTGCATATTTTCCTGATAATTTAATTTTTGTTTAGTAAATGATATACTAATAAGGAATGAGTGAATATTATAATTTTATATAAATTTATCGTTAAATTATAGCGAGAACTTTTTTTTTTAGCAAGAAAAAACTATTTTTCAAATTAAGTGTTCAAATTAAGCGTTTGCATAAAGATTTTTACGAACATAAAAGTAGTTAAAATCTAGAAAAAGAATTGCTATTTTTACATAACTAGAATAAAATAAATAATTAAATATTCTTTTAAAGTACAGTATACAAGGATTTCGTTATGATAAAGGTTCTTATTGTAGATGATTCTGTTTTTATGCGAAA
>CAMQUX010000125.1 GCA_947037905.1 uncultured Desulfovibrionaceae bacterium
AGAAGGCGAGATTGTGGCAAAAGATACAACTATTGCAATAATTCAAGGACCAGCTCGTGAAATGTTACGCCTAGAGCGAGTTTTCTTAAATTTTATCGGGCATCTTTCAGGTATTGCAAGCCTTACAAATCAGTATGTTGTAGCTCTTAAAGATTCCACAACTACCCTGCTCGATACCAGAAAAACAACACCGTGCCTGCGTTATTTAGAAAAATATGCAGTGCTTACAGGTGGTGCTGAAAACCACAGAAAAAATCTTTTTGAAATGATAATGATAAAAGATAATCACATAGACCAAGCAGGCTCAATAACTGCAGCAGTAACAACACTTACAGAAAAATACGAAAAATGCCCACCTATTGAGGTAGAGTGCAGAAATTTAAAAGAAGTAGCAGAAGCCATAAAGCTTCCTATTGCTCGAATTATGTTCGATAATATGGACGTTGCGACCATGAAAGAAGCTCAAAAACTTGTACCAGAAAATATTCAAACAGAAATAAGTGGCAATGTATCCTTAGAAAAACTTGCTGAGCTAAGCACAGTCGGTGCAAACTATATATCTGTAGGAAAAATCACCCACTCAGCGGCAAGTAAAGATTTAAGTATGAAAATTGTTCAACTTTAATGTACTACTCAGTTATAAAAAAATAAAATACAATCAAAATAAATAAAATTACTCAGTATGAACGTTGTTAAAAAAAATTTTAGCTAGATAATAGCAATACAAAATAAAATATGATACTACTATAATAGAATATTCCTACAACTGACAGTAAGATGATAGAATACACAGTGGTAGAATTCAAAAAACTTTGATAGAAAATAATAAAAAAGATTATTTAAAATAAGAAATGTATAAAAAATAGATAAAAAAGCATACTCATAACGGAAATATCATAATATCAAGGAAGTTATACCATGACTCTTGAAGAAAAAATCCTTTCGTATAAAGAAAAATATGGCAAAAAACTAGCCATAGTCGCTCATCATTATCAAAAAGATGAAATAGTAAAGTATGCAGATATCACAGGCGATTCCCTTGAACTTGCCCGTAAAGTCAAAGATCTCGAGGCAAAATATATTGTCTTTTGTGGTGTATATTTCATGGCAGAATCAGCCGCAGTTGTTGCTAGAGAAGAGCAAAAAATATTCACACCAACCCTTGATGCAGATTGTACCATGTCAAACATGGCTCCAAGTTATCTTGTGGAGCAGGTTATGCAAAAGCTCATAAAGCTGAGCGATAAAAAAATAATCCCCCTTACCTATGTAAATTCTTCAGCCGGTGTTAAAGCAATTTGTGCAAATTATGGCGGAACTGTCTGCACCTCTGCTAACGCAAAAGTCATGTTAGACTGGGCAAAAAAACAAGGCGATATTGTCCTATTTCTGCCAGATAAAAACCTCGGGCAAAATACCGCAAATACACTTGGTATTGCAAAAGATAAACAGCATATACTTAATATTGCAGCCAATGGAAATTATCTCGATACAGAAAAAATCCTCGACTCAGAAATTCTCTTATGGCCAGGAAGCTGTTGTATTCATCATAAATTTCAAAAAAAACATATCCTTTCCATGCGAAAAAAATACCCTAACTGCTTAGTATATGTGCATCCAGAATCACAACCTGAGGTGGTCGATTTAGCAGACGGTGCAGGCTCTACATCGTATCTTATCCAAATGGCAGCTAATGCTCCAAAAAATTCGACCGTTATTATCGGCACAGAGACAAGTCTTGTTTCTCGCCTAGAAAAAAAATATAAAACTGAAAAAAATATTCTTCCACTGCTCACAAGTTATTGCAAAAGCATGGGAAAAACAAACGAGACTAATCTTTTAAGCGTTTTAGAAAATTTAGAAACGCTCCCTGCAATAACAGTAGATGAAAATATTACAAAACCTGCAAACAAAGCATTAGAAATAATGCTTGAGATTTGCTCGTAAAGACAGGTAATTATGGGAAAACCTCGTATGACAACACCTGTCCTTGTGATAGGTTCAGGACTTGCAGGCTGCATAACAAGCTTAACTCTTGCTGATGCAGGTATTTCTGTTACCCTACTAAATGCTGATGATGAAAATCAGTCTATGAACAACTCCTACCTTGCACAAGGTGGGATTATTTATAAAAATCAAGAGGAAGAAGCTGGGCTTTTAGAAAAGGATATACTTGTCGCTGGTAGAAAGGAAAACTCTATAAATGCAGTGCGGTATCTTTGCAAACATGGAGCAGATGCTGTAAAAGATATTTTATTAGATAAATATCAGATAGATTTTGCTAATAAAGATGGAGAGTTACTGCTTACAAAAGAGGCTGGGCATAGTCTTGCACGTATTTTATATGTAGGCGATCATACTGGAAAATCTATTATGGACGTGCTAAAACAAAAAGTAGCAGAAAATCCTAATATTCAGCTACTTAATAATCGCACAGCTATTGATTTGCTCACAACACAGCATCACTGTAAAAATATTCAGCTTAAATATTCCTTAAAAAATCAATGCATAGGCGCATATGCATTTAATGAAAAAACAAACGAAGTAGAAACCATACTTGCAGCCACCACAATACTCTGCACAGGTGGCGTAGGTCAGCTTTATTTACACTCAACAAACGTAGCAAGTTCTATAGGCTCTGGTTTAAGCATGGCAACACGAGCAGGCGCAACCGTGCATAATTGTCAGTACGTACAGTTCCATCCAACAGCACTTTATGAGGGTACCACTTCTGCTGAAAGGCGTTTTCTCATAACAGAAGCAATACGTGGCGAAGGTGCGAAACTTATCGATGATAATAAAAATTCTTTCATGAAAAAATATGACCCAAGGGCAGATTTAGCACCTCGGGATATAGTTGCGCAGAGTATTGTTGAGGAGTTATTAAAAACTGGCGAACCATGTGTTTACTTAGATGCTGCAAACCATGTTAAGCAAAACATTGCTAAAAGATTTCCAACTATTTATAAGTATTGCACAGAACAAGGATTTGATATAGAAAAAACTCCTATCCCAGTTGTTCCAGCTGCTCATTATTTTTGTGGTGGCATTTTAACAAACTTACAAGGTAAAACAACGCTTGAAAGACTTTATGCAGTTGGGGAAGTAGCATGCACGGGCGTTCATGGTGCAAACCGTCTAGCAAGTACATCACTACTTGAAGCGCTTGTTTTTGCTCATAGCACGGCAGAGCTGATTATAAATACAAGAAAAAATTCAACACGGCTCCCTAAAAAGTTCCATACTATTATACCAGATTGGGAAAATAGTACTACTAATATAGCAATAGATTTGGCACTCATAGCGCAAGACTGGGCAACTATCCGCAATACCATGTGGAATTATGTTGGTATAACTCGAACAACAAAACGCTTAACCAGAGCGTATTTCGAGCTTGATGCTTTGTCTAAAACCATTCATAATTTTTATACCGAAAGTCCAATATCTAAACCAGTTATAGAGCTTTTTCATGGTTGTCAGGCGGCAAAAATAATAACTCGTGCAGCGCTACAAAATAAAAAAAGCATCGGGTGTCATTATAGAAAAAATTAAAGAATAAAAATAAGTGTATAGACACTATTTTTAGATAAAAAATCATTTTATAAGAAAAATTTCTTGAAATTATTGTATTTATTATTTAAAAAAAGAATTACATTTTATTTTTTATTAAAATTATAATCAATAATCAGTTACAAAATTTATAAAAAAAATGAATAAATTTATTTGATTAGATAAACTATTTATTTAAAAATATTCTACATTTAAAGCGAGAATCCTTGTGAAAAAAAAGCATAAAATACTTATAGCGAATCGTGGCGAAATAGCTGTGCGGATAATGGAAATGTGCAAAGAATTAGGGCACGATTTTATAAGCGTCTATACACAAGAAGATATAGAAAGTGGACACATAAGTGTCGCACGTGAGCTTGGTGGCGAGGAGTCGCTTTGTAAAATAAGCAACTATAATGATGCAGGCGATATATTTGCCGTTGCAGACCACAAAGGTGCGACGGCTATCCACCCTGGGTACGGATTTTTCTCCGAAAGTTATCGTTTCGCACGCCGTGTAACAACCCGCACACGTCCAATGATTTTCATAGGACCATCTTGGCAAGTTATTCAAGAACTAGGCGATAAAATTAACACAAAACGTCTCGCAAGAACGTTAAATATTCCAACTGTACCAGGTTCTGACCGTGCAATTTATGATGAACTAGAAGCTGAAACAATCGCAAGAAGCCTGTTTGAATTTCAAAAAGAAATGGGAATACCTCAACCAGTAATTCTCATCAAAGCATCAGCTGGCGGCGGTGGTATGGGAATTGATGAAGTATACGACCTTGACCATTTCCGTCAAACTTATCGTAATATTCGTAACTACTCCCTTCGTACTTTTCACGATGCAGGTGTTCTCATAGAACAGCGCATATTCAACTTCAACCATCTTGAAGTGCAGGTAATAAGCAACAGCGCTGGCACAGAACATGTTCATTTTGGCACTCGTAACTGTTCTATTCAAAGCCCTGGAAGACAAAAACGTATTGAAATAGCACCAGGATTTTTTCCAGAAAAAATCAACTACACTTTTGACGCTCAAAAAGATCTTGATGATATTATTGAATATTTTCTTTGCCTGGCAAAAGAAATTAACCACAATAACGCAGGAACTTTGTCATGGAGAGTAACCCCGCA
>CAMQUX010000126.1 GCA_947037905.1 uncultured Desulfovibrionaceae bacterium
AAGATAGCCAAAAATAGTGCCAGCAATCCAGCCAAAGTAAGAGACTAAAACAAGTGCGAACATAAACTGTTTAGTCAGTGGTTCAGCTCGTAGTGCAGAAACAGAAAAAACTTCATCTGTGATACCAAAGGCAAAAAAAGGTATGGCAGAGATACTTTTTTCTTCTATTTTATGAGTAATAGCGGCACTCATAAGAACATAACGAAAATTTATAAGAAAAGTAGCGATTAAGATACCACTAATTTGGGCAGAACTGCTAATAAGACTAATTGCCATGAACTGGCTAGCACCAGCAAGATTAAGCACAGAAAAAAGTGTTGCCTGAAAAAAATCAAGCCCAGCATTTTTAGCAAGAATACCAAAAGTTATGGAAACAGGGAAATATCCTAAGGCAATAGGCAGGGCATTTCGAATACCATCTCGTATTTGTTGTGAGTGCATAGTTTTAAGTGAAAATATAAATAGAAAATTGAAATATTTTAACCGTTTATTGTGGTTAAAAAAATATATAAGAGAAATATTGTTATTAAGAAGATATTTTTATAGAAAAGAAAATATCAGAAGAAAATTTTTAGGGAAAATAAATATCTAAAGAGATATTTAAAATAAGTAAATAAATACTAACGATATGTACAGTGCAAATAAAAAAAATTCAATAGAAATTTTTTAAATAATCTTTCTAATGGATACTAATTTGTATGTTCTATAAAAAATACGCCCTCACTAGTGCTAGTAAAGGCGTATTTTTTATAAGTAAAACTGTTCTTTTATAATGCTTACACATTTTTCATAATACTTGCGTATTTTTTATAAGATTAAGTTTTTAAAAGATTCCATGGCTTTAAGTGTATTTTCAGTAGATGCGAAAGCAGAAAAACGAATATAGCCCTCACCCATAAGACCAAAACCAACACCTGGAGTACAAACAATGTTTGTTTTTTCTAAAAGTAGTGAGAAGAACTCCCAAGAACCATAGTTAGCAGGGGTTTTAACCCAAACATACGGAGAGTTTTCACCGCCAACAACTTGTAAGCCTTTTGCTTGCATAGTATCAAATATAACACGTGCGTTGTTTTTATAGATAGAAAGTATGTTTTCAATCTCAACTTTTGCTTCAGGAGTATACAGAGCCTCAGCAGCACGTTGCACGATATATGGGCAACCATTGTATTTTGTACTTTGTCTGCGTTTCCAAAGACTATGTAAGTCTTTCTTTTCGCCATTTGAGTACGTACCAAAAACATTTTTAGGAACAACAGTGTATGCGCAACGTAGTCCTGTAAAGCCAGCAGTTTTTGAGAAGCTTTTAAACTCAATAGCAACATCACTAGCGCCTTCAATTTCATAAATGCTACGTGGGATATCAGAATCTGTGATATATGCTTCATAGGCTGCGTCAAAAAGAATAATCGCTTGTTCTTTTTTAGCATAATCTACCCATTTTTTAAGCTCTGCACGACTAAGAACTGTTCCTGTCGGGTTATTTGGATAGCAGAGATAAATTACATCTACAGGTGTTTTAGGAAGTTCTGGAATGAAGTTATTTTCGATACTACAAGGGATATAATAAATATTATCCCAAAGAGAACCATCAAAATTACCACTTCTACCAGCCATGATTTGAGAATCTACATACACAGGATACACAGGATCGCTAATAGCAATACGTGCATCTGCATGAAAAAGTTCCTGAAAGTTCCCAACATCACATTTAGAACCATCGCTTATGAATATTTCATCAGCGCTAATAGCAAGATTTCTGTCCGCATAGTCATTTTTTGCAATGGCTTCACGTAGAAAATCATAACCTTGTTCAGGTCCATAACCACGGAAACCTTCTTTTGTACCCATTTCAAGAGTTGCTTTTTGCAGCGCACTTATAACACTCGGCACAAGAGGCTGAGAAACATCACCAATGCCCATGCTTATAACATTTGCGCTTGGATTATCTGCTTTGTATTTAGCAACACGTTGTGCTATTTCAGAAAAAAGGTACATGCCCTGAAGTTGAGCATAGTTGTCATTTAATTTTGCCATTATCTACTCCTATAGATCGATTTCTAATATACCATCAAAAACTTTTGTAGCAGTGCCAGACATAAAAACAGAGGCATCTACATTTTCCCATTCAATTTGAAGCTTACCACCAAGAAGTTCAACAGTAAGCTTTTGGTTGCAATTTTTAGTTAAAATAGCAGCAACAGCTGCAGCGCATGCACCAGTTCCACATGCAAGAGTTTCACCAGTTCCACGCTCCCAAACACGCATTTTTATTGTGTCTTTAGCTATAACTTGAATAAATTCTACGTTTACTCGCTCAGGAAACAGAGGATGATGCTCTAAAATTTTTCCATAGTAATGCACATCAAAATTTTCGACGTCATCAACAAAAATAACAGCATGAGGATTTCCCATGGAAACCGCTGTTATTTCAAACTCTTGCTGATCGAGAAGTATTTTTTCCTCGATGCAATATTTTTTGTTTCCTTTGTAGGGAATTTTTTCCACTTCAAGCACTGGTTTTCCCATATCTACTCGCACAGAAACAACTTTATTATTTTCTATGGTGAGTGTAAGGATTTTTATTCCAGCTTTTGTTTCGATGGTGATGGTATCTTTTTTAACAATATCGTTCTCATACAGATATTTCCCAACGCAGCGGATAGCGTTTCCGCACATGGCAGATTCTGAACCATCACTATTTAACATGCGCATTTGTGCATCAGCAATGCTTGATTTACAGATGTAAACAAGTCCATCAGAGCCTATGCCAAAATGTCGATTGCTCACAGTTTTTGCAAGCTCGCTTAAATTTGTAATAGGGTTTTTCCATTCAGATATGTAAACATAATCGTTCCCAGCACCGTGCATTTTTGTAAAATGAATCATAGAATTTTTCCTTAAAGAAGGTCTTTGATAGTTATTGTAGCTTTAATTTAAGAGCTGTATATATTTGTTTATTTGTTTCTAATTAAGTTTGCAACTATAATTTTTTTTTAAAAAAGAGTAAAGCTTTTATAAGAGAACTCTTAAAATACTAGAAGAATTTTAAAAAAAACTTTTATCATAAAATTAAGTATATAGAAGAGATTGATCGCAGGTGAATAAAATTAAATATCTCAAAATTGAAATCAAATAGAGTGAGGAAAAAATAAGTCTCAATTGAAATCAGATAGTGTTAAAATAAAATCAAATGGAATAAGAAAAATCAAGTCGAATTAAAAACAAATAGAGTGAGGAAAAATTAAATATATTAAAAGAGAACAAAATGCTTAAAAAAGATGAATTTTCCCAAAAACTCCGTCGTAACCTTCGGTTATGCGAATTTTTTTCTCCCGCATGTCTTTTAATGCAAGGGGAAGCTTTTCATGAAATACCTCAAATTCTTTTAAAGGAATATCGAAAAGAATTGCATTCTCGCTAGGAAATTTTTGTAGGAGCGATATATAAAGTGTGTGTACTTTCTTGCTTCCTATGCCCACTTGAAAAATTTCGGCCAAGAGCTCTTTTAGAGGCACAAAGCTTGTATAGGGAGCATGTTTTGCACTTTGGATTGGTTTATCTCTATCTGCAAGTGCATATATACGGTTTTGTGTGCCCATGGTAAGAGCTTTGCCGCATACTGGGCAAATGAAATTCTCTTTTACGACCTCTTGTGGAGAGAGAGAAATACCACAATTTCTATGCCCACAGAGGAAATATTTTCCAAGCTCTGGGTAGCTTTCGCATGTTTTTACAAGCTTATTTTCACCCACATTATTTTTGAGTGCATCACGTAGCCCGAGATAAGAAAATTCCCCTGAAAATACATTGTATTCTCGAGCAATTTTCTCGCCAGAATGCGCATCAGAATTTGCAATGAGCGTTAAATTATCAAGGGCTGAGAGCGTCCAGTTCATGCTCGGGCTTGTGGATAGTCCTGTTTCTACTGCAAAAATTTCATCGCTTAAATCTTCAAAGCATTCTGATAGTGAATCAAAGCCAGACTTTTCACCAAAAAGAGCAAACCATGGTGTCCAAATATGGGCTGGAATAAGAAAACCTTTCTCGTCTGTTTCAAGAACCATGCGTAAAAGTTCTTTGACATCGAGCCCTAAAATTGGTCTACCGTCTGCTTGCAGATTGCCAATTTTAGCAAGTTTTGCGTTGAATTTTTTGACCGCTTCGATTGATGAGAGATAAACAAGACTATGAATTTTTCGTACTCGGTCGTTTTTTTTATAAATAGAGCTGATTTCAGTTTGTAAAATAAACTGTGTTTTGTTCTGCAAAGTCTTATTATAGTTAGGTATTTCAGCTTGTAAATTTTGCATGTTATTCTTAAAAGTTAAAAATCCATTTTCTGTTTCTGTTAAGTGTTCTTCAATACTAGTTAACCATTTTGGGTGCGTGAAATCGCTTGTACCAACAAGATGCATACCTTTTATACTCGCCCAAGCCGCAATGTTATGCAGGGTAAGTTTTTTGCTCGTTGCACGGGAAAGGTGCGAATGAAGATGAAGATCTGCATGATAATTCATAGGAGTCCTTAAGCGAGATAGTACAAATATAGTAATAAGAATACGAAATTTCCCCCCCCATAACAAGCTTTATTTTGCTTAGAAATAGCTCGTATGAAGACTAGAAAATAGTATCTATGG
>CAMQUX010000127.1 GCA_947037905.1 uncultured Desulfovibrionaceae bacterium
AGGGATTTTTCTATGAATATTTTAGAAATTACAGCCTTATTATCTTTCTATGACCACGCCTCTATGACTTATATTTTAACTGCATAGCCTTACCTTTCTTTGCCTTATATCTACTAAATCACTCAACTCCATAATCTTTCTTTGCATTATTATACATACCCCTATTGCATTGGACTCCTAGAAATAGTTAGTATACAATATCTAATAAATTTATATTTTAACCTTTTAAAGACGGTCATGTATGGTTCCATCGCTATTAAATGAAGAAGGAACTACTTGAAAAATGTCCTTTTGTAGATATAACATTCAAAAGTTTTAATGAAGAACAGGCAGGAAAAAATGAAAAAACAATTTTTAGTATCATATAGTTGTGGAAAAGATAGCACACTTGCGCTGTACCGAATGATACAGGCAGGGCATGAGCCTAAGGGTTTACTTATTACGATAAATGAGGAAAATCAACGCTCGTGGTTTCATGGTGTGCATAAGGATATTATTGAAGCGGTTTCAAAATCTTTGGGAATTCCTGTATATTTTATATCCTCAAAGGGCTCAGAAAATTATCTTGATACTTATGAGACTGCCATGAAAAAAGCAGTGCAGGAGACTGGTGCTACGGTCTGTGTATTTGGAGATATAGATATTGAAGATCATCTTAAATGGTGTACCGCACGAACCGATAGTGTTGGCGTAGAGGCACATTTCCCGCTCTGGCAGGAACCACGAGAGAAACTTGTATACGAAACAATTGATGCAGGCTTTAAGGCCATTGTGAAGGTTGTAGATACAAAACGCTTATCTGAGAAAGTTTTGGGTAAAACCCTCACTCGAGATATTGTTGAGCAAATAAAAGCAGAAGGTGCCGACGCATGTGGTGAGAACGGAGAATATCATACACTTGTGTACGATGGACCTCTTTTTAAGGAGCCAATTAAGCTTATAATAAAAGATGTTGTTGAATATGAAAGTTACAGAATACTTGATATGGATTTAGAGAAATAAGGAAAAGTATTTTATGTCTTCTTGTAAAAGATAGGAAATAAAGAAAGATTTTTATTTTTTATAAGAGGCTTAAGTTTAGCAAGTTGTATATATTTTTTCGTAAAAAAAAGCTCCCAAAGTAAAATCTTTTGGGAGCTTTTTTTATAGAGTACTTTTTTTTAAATAGGGGTAGATATGGTAATTCCACCGCCAAAACTTTGGTTTATTTTTCCTTCAAATATTTTATCTGTTGTTAAAAAAACAGCATCGATGGTGAAGCCAAAGATATTTGCTCCAAGTCCTGCAGAATAGATATCTGCTTGCGTATCATTAAAATCATGAACATAACCAAAGCGAACAACACCTAGAGTTTTTTCTAATTTACCAAGTTCTAATCCAATTTTAAGGTTTTGTGTGCCTTCTATAGCTGTTACATCACCTATTTCAGTAAAGCCATTATCATCAATGGGAGAAATTTCAATATCTACGTTTTGTCCACCAAATTGTATATTATTGAAGAAATCATAATTTACTTCTGCATAAATCCAATTAAAAGGGGAAATTGCCAGACCAGCCGTAACTTGTGGGCGGATTTTTATAGGTGCAAATTCAGGATCGTTTTCATTTGTCTCGAAAGTATAAGGAATAAGATTTGTTGCTACGAGTGCAAGGTGTATTTTGCTAAAAAGTGTTTTTTGTAAGCCGATATCTAAATTCCCCGCAAATTTATGGGTAATATCGCCAAAGAGAGAACCATTCGTATTTGCTGCCTCAATTCTGTTGCCTATAATTGCTAGATGTTGCAATTTTTGCTTTGAACCGACATTTATACCAAAAATTTCTGTCGCAAAAGTTACTCCCATATCTGTGATACTCACACCAGTGAGCTTAGAATGAGAATAGAGTAATTCTTTTCCTTTTTGTGTAAGCGTGCCATCTAATAAAGGCATAATCCCGCCCGGCTTAGGTGTAATATAATCTGCAGAATTTGGCAAAAATGCGACAGCTCCAATATTATGCCAGTCTTTTAGTGATGCATACCAAAGGCTTGTGCTGGTATAAGTATTATTTTCTATAAAAACACCTATGCCAAGATTCTTGCTAGGAATACTAAAAGAGATATGCCCGCCACCTCCACCGAAGATGTCATTTTCTACTTGTGCAAGTTCTTTTCCCAAATCTCCAAGGAAAGCTCCAGAGAGTTCTTGCATTTTCCCTCCGCTAAGGAGTTTTTCAAATTCAAGGCCAGGATTTTTAAATCCATCTTCATCGTGATAGAAAAAAGAGCCACCAGTGCTAAAGAGATTTTTATCGTATTTTTTAAAGTTCACCGCAAGGGCTGGGTTTTTTACAAATGCAGAGCCAAATGAGGCTATGCCAGTATTACCTAGAGCTAAACTTCGAGAGTCAGATGCGTTCGCATTGTTACAGATAAGTATATTTAGAAAAAGAGAGAGGGAAAGAGTGAGGCATCTGAAAAGTTTATAATTTTTTTTTCATGAAAAAAAGCTCCATAAATATATAATAGTAGATAAAGTAGTTTCATATTCATAAAATTTTGTCAAATATATTATTATATTGTAGTAAATGAGCGTATACAATAGATACTTATTGTATTATGAGTTTTTTTTCTTTTTTATCAACTACATGCCCAATTATTTGATAGAATTGATTATTCTCTGAGAGAAACTTTTCCGCATTTTTGAGTTTTTCTTCTGGCACAAAAAGAGCAAGCCCGCCTGAACTTTGTGCATCGAAAATTATTTCTGTAAGAATGTTATCAGCACTTATTGAAAACTTACTATCATTTTTATAATGTAATCTATTTTGAATGCTCCCTGCAGGAACAAGTCCCATATTTGCAAGCTCGAGCACATGGCTTAAAATTGGAATATCCTTACTTGAAAGTTCAATACTCACACCGCTTGCTTCTGCTATTTCAATAAGATGTCCGCCAAGCCCAAAACCTGTAATATCAGTTGCGCAAAGAAGTTTTTCTTTTTGAATAAGCATACCACCTATTTTATTCAGCTGTGATGCAGATTGCCATAAGATATCTTCGTACAAATCGCTATTTTCCCAGTTCGCTTTTATAGCTGTTGAGAGTACACCTGTACCAACTGCTTTAGTGAGAATTATAATGTCACCTTTTTTAGCGCCCCTGTTGCTTGCCATGTGTTCTTTGTCTATATAGCCAGAAACAGAAAGTCCGTATTTAATTTCTAAATCATCAACACTATGCCCACCAGCTGGAATGGCGCCCGCTTCGAGAATCTTTTTTTGCCCGCCAGCTAAAATTTCTTGTAATATTTTTACATCATCACAAGCTGGAAAACAAACAATATTCATAGCAGTCCAAGGTGTTGCGCCCATGGCATATATATCTGAGAGCGAATTCGCTGCTGCTATTTCGCCAAAACGGAAAGGATCGTTTACTATGGGCGTGAAAAAGTCCACAGTCTGCACCAATGCTTTGCCAACAGGAAATTCAACAATAATACTATCTTCATTGTCTCCCATGTTGCCGACAAGTATGCGAGAATCTTTTTCTTTGCTTAAATTTGCAAGCGCCTGCTCCAGAAACTCTGGAGGAAGTTTAGATGCTCAGCCAGCACTGCGTGCTTTTTCTATCAGTTTATACTTTTTCATATGCACTCTTTTATGAGAAATGAAGTTTTTTAAGGCTTTTTTTGTATATTGACAAAGTTCTTATTTATAGTAGTTTTATATGCAACAGAAAAAAAATCAAGCAAATATATTTTTAACTGCCTGTAGAATACCTGAAGGCGAGAAAATAAGTTTTAGAATTTAGGTGAAATAATACTATGTGGCCATTTTGCCACTTTTTTATTTTTATTATTAATGCGTATGTTATTTAAGAGGAGGATATTATGATTATAGAGCAAAAGAAAAAAATATTTTTTTATATTCATCTACTTATACCTATTATCCTTTGTTTTTTTGCCTATTCTAGTAGCAATCCACCACTTGCGCTATTTTTTACTATAACTCTTTGGGCTGTTTTAGCTTGGAGCTTAGATACTTTTCCAAACGCTCTTGTAGCAATTCTTTTGCCCGTATTTTACCTGCTTGCAGGTGTGGTTAGCCCAGCTGAAGCATTTCAACCATGGGCAGGAACACTCCCCTGGCTTATGATTGGCGGGCTTATTATGGGGCAGATTATGCTCTCAACAGGGCTTGCTAAGCGTATTGCCATTAATGCCATAAAATTTTGCGGTGTATCTTTTACACGGGTACTTGCGGGGCTTATTGTTGCAGGGTTTATTATTGCACCATTTGTACCATCACTTATTGGTAAGTCTGCAATTATGCTTGTTATTTGTATTGGTATTTGTGACGCTTTAAAACTAGAAAAAGGCTCAAAAGAAGCGCTTGCAGTTATGCTCACAGGAATTTTTGCCGTTGGAACGTCTAAACTTGCTTTTTTAACAGGCGGGGCAGATGTTATTATGACCATGGAGCTTGCAGCAGCAATTTCTGGGGAGGCTATATCATGGGGAAGATTTACTTTAGAAAATATGCCTTTAGCAATTCTTTATAGTATTATTTGTTTTGGGCTTGTACTTATACTTATTCGTCCTAAGTTAGATTCTGATTTAAAAGACTTTGT
>CAMQUX010000128.1 GCA_947037905.1 uncultured Desulfovibrionaceae bacterium
GGTATGAACAAATGTTTACATTTAGGAAATTTAAATGCTCTTCGCGATTGGGGACATGCTAAAGATTATATTCGTATGCAATATTTAATGCTCCAACAAGAAAAACCAGAAGATTTTGTTATTGCAACAGGGCGCCAATTTTCAGTGCGTGAATTTGTAGACCGTACAGCAAAAGAACTCGGTATAACTCTTGTATTTAAAGGCACAGGAGTTGATGAGAAGGGCTATGTTGAAAAAATAGATCATGAAAAATTAAACTCATTTTTTAAAGATTATCCAGTTAAATGTGCTCTTAAAGAAGGGGACTGTATTGTGAGCGTTGATGAGCGTTATTTCCGCCCAACAGAAGTTGAAACACTTTTAGGTGACCCTAGTTATGCTGCAAAACAATTAGGCTGGGTTCCTGAAATTACTTTCGAAGAAATGGTAACAGAAATGGTTCATAGTGACATGGAAGAAGCGTTGCGTGATGCGGTTGTAGAAAATGCTGGTTTTGTAGTGAGCCCTGCCGAAGAAATATAAATTTTTAATTTTAGTCCTCTATTTTATAATAAGGTATTAGTCGGGATAAGATTGAAGCAGGAGAAAAAATAGTGCTACTTGTAGATATAGTTGGAGGTTTAGGGAATCAACTTTTTATATATGCGTTTGGCTATAGTTTATCTCAACGTTTTCAGACAAAAGTATATTTTTCTGTTCATATGCATGATCGTTCATTTCAACTAGATGTTTTTCCTGAAGTAAATATATCGAGTACTTTTTTACACGTTAGAAAAAGTAAACTTGAAAAAATTAAATTTAAACTACTTCGCCTCTTTTCATATCCTTTAAATGAACATTTTGGATTTAGTTGGAGATATTTAATAAATTTTCCTTCACAAAAAAATGTCTATTTACGAGGTTATTTTCATTCTGAAAAATATTTTGAAATGCATAAAAAGGATCTTATTAAGAAACTTAAGTTTCCTCCTTTTAAAGAAGAGAAAAATATATTACTAGCAAGTAAGATAGCTACACATAAAGAAAGTGTGAGTATCCATGTGCGTCATGGTGATTATCTTTTGCCGCAAAACTTTAATTTTATTGGGACTTTAGATTTTTCGTATTATGAATTAGCCATAAAAAAAATAAAAGAAAAATTAGATAACCCTCACTTTTTTATTTTTAGTGAAAATATTGAATATATAAAAGAAAAATTTGCTTTCTTAAACGAAGAAAATTATACAGTTGTTTCCCATAATACAGGCGAAGATTCTTATAATGATATGGCTCTTATGACTCTATGTCGCCATCATATTATAGCAAATAGTAGTTTTTCATGGTGGGGTGCATATTTAGCAGAATCTGCACTTATTATTGCTCCTAAAAACTGGTTTAAAAATTTACCATTACTTGATGTTACTCATATTCTTCCCGATTCATGGCTAAGTATTGATAATGCTTTTTTAGAAGAAATTCCAAAATTAAAAGATTAATAATCTATTTTATGTAATTTATTAATCTTTTAGATTCTCATTCTTTCCGATTTTTTTAATACAATTAATCCCATATTATTTAAATCCTTTTTAAATTTCAAAATCTATTTTTAGAACTTATATATATTAAAACGTGTAAAATTATCATATATAAGTTTTTTAATAAGCAATTTAATCTAATTATATCCAAACTAAAATCTTAAAAATAAACAAATTAAAGTAAAAAAGATCTCTTACCGATTAATAACTAACAGTAATGGTTTTCTATTTTAATAAAGTAGGTAGTATAAAAATGATAAAGAAATTAATGCTTACAACAATGCTATTAAGCATATCAATAGTAGGAGTAGCAAATGCTACAACATTTAATGCACGAGGCATGGGGCTTGCAGGTACTGGAGTAGCAGGTGGAGATTTTAGTGATTTTTCATTAAATCCTGCACTTGCAGCAAAAGCAAAAGCAAAAGTATTTCAGCACTATTCTTTTGGTGGTGGAGTTTTTGTTCAAGATGAAGACAATTTTTTAGAAGAGGTTACACTTTTTAACAAAGCTGTAAGAAATGATAATGTATCCGCATTATATATAACTGGCGGAATAGGTCTTTTAGAAGTTAAAAAGCCAACGTATTTAGATGTTGGATTTCATGCGAGTGTAGGATTTTCACTAGATAAAGTAGGAATAGCAGTATCTGTTGAAAATAAAACATATGGTGCTTCAAAAGTAAACTTTACAACAGCAGATGCTAACGCAATATTTGCATCCCTAGGTGGAGTAACTGGAACAACTGGAACATTTCCAAGCTCACTTTCAAGTACAGTAAGTTATTCAGGGGTGGCAGTAACAGAATTAGGACTAACAGCAGGTGTGAATTTAGGATTTTTAGATATTGGTTTGCGAACTAAAATTCTTCAAGCATTAGTTTATGGGGAAAAAGTAAATATTGTTGATGCTGGAAATATAGATCCGTTTGGAGAATCTGAGGCATTTTTTGATGCAAACATTGATTTAGGAGTACAGGCACAGGTAAGTAAATTTTTTCACTTAGGATTAGCAATAACAAATTTAATTCCACTATCATATGAGTTCAAACAAACAGCAACAGGTAGTGGTTTAACAGGTTCAGTAGAAATAACACCTCAAATAGCAATAGGTGGAGCATTTAAGAGCGATTTACTTTTATTTGAAGTAAATATTGAACTTCTAGATAACTGGTATCTAGGGCAAGATTTAACGCCAACTAAATATTTACGCTTAGCTACAGAAATAGGCAACGAAGATGGTTGGGGAGCTTTACGACTAGGTTATGTTTTAGACATGAACGGTTCACGTCCTAGTGTATTTTCAGTAGGAGTAGGCTTTAAACCAGTGAGATCGTTTGGTTTTGACATAGGAGTCTTAATGTCTCCAGAAGGAAGCCTAGGAGCTAGCGCAAACTTCAATTTGGAATTTTAAATTCAACACATAAGAAATTAACTTAAAAAAAGACGGGCAAACTTGCTCGTCTTTTTTAAGTTATAATAGAAAAAAGATTAATAAGGTATATCGTCATTTTAACAGTTGACTAATAAGTGCTGTTACAGTAAATTTTAAATAATTATATTGTAAAAATAAGGTTTAAGTGAAATATCTGGAGAATTAAAATGAAAAAAATATTATTAACTCTTAGTCTGTTATTATTTAGTGTAAATAATGTCTATGCGTTAAATTACTGGGATTCTAGAACTATGGCATTAGGTGGCACTGGTATAGCTGGTGGCGACTATGCTAATGCAAGCTTAAACCCAGCACTCGCAACAGTCTTTAAAAAAGACGATCATTTTTTATTATCATTCTCTGGTGGAGCCTCTTTTTTAGACTCTGATGATGTTTTAGAAAATTCTTTTAAATTATATAAATATATTGATAAAAGAGATATCATAAGTGCGAATAAAGCACTGAGTGCACTTTCAAATGCTGATTCTCCTTTCTCTGTAAATACAGGTGGGAGTGCAATTATAGCAATTCCTACAAAGTACATAGGAATAGCACTTGTTTCTGATACTACTGTAATTGCTTCAGTAAAAGGAAACATAGACCCAGCCGATAGCGCAGTACTTGAAGATCTTTCTGATTCAACCATAAGTACTAACACAGTACTTGACTCTCTTAACTCTAACTTCGATGTTGAAGGGGTTATTGTTTCTGAGTTAGGATTAAGTCTTGGTATTGATTTAGCTGGTATAAAAATAGGTATAAAACCTAAACTTCAATCTATTTTAACAGATAGTAATAATTTTTCATTAAATAATAATTCACATTTGATAGATTATGATGCTGTAAAACATGCTTTTAATATGGACGTAGGCTTACAAAGTAATCTTTCAGACCATTTACTTTTTGGTCTAACATTTAGTAATATTTTTGAAAATACTTATAAACTATCAAATAGTAGTTCAGCTACAGTAGAAATAAAACCACAAGTAACAGCAGGTTTAGCTTTAAAATACAGCTATGTAACTGCAGAATTAAACATGGAACTGCGAGACGGTTGGAAAATACTTGGTGAACAAAAAGGACAATTCTTACGTGCAGGGCTTGAAATTGGTGGGCAGGATAAAATTTTTGCATTACGAGCAGGTTACGCTTACGATATGGATGGTATTGAATCAGATGTTGTATCCGGAGGGCTTGGAATTAAAATCGCAAAAACTGTTTCTTTAGATTTCAATATTCTCTATGGTATATCAGACTATAGTTTAGGCGGTGGTTGTTCTTTTGGACTAGAATTTTAAAATTTAAAAAAAGTTACTATAAATATCAAAAAAAAGAACAAATTTGTTCTTTTTTTTTGATATTTATTAATAATAGAATGATTTACAATAATACAGCTTACAACAATATACCTTGCAAAAAACATCTAAATAATGTAGTTATAATCAATATTATAGTATAATTTAAGGGATATTACATGAAAAAAATTTTATTAACAGTAACAATGTGTTTTTTAAGCGTAAGTAGTGCATACGCAGCTCCATCTTTTGACCCACGAACCAGATCGGAAGAGCACACGTCTGAACTCCAGTC
>CAMQUX010000129.1 GCA_947037905.1 uncultured Desulfovibrionaceae bacterium
TTTAATTTAACACTTTTCTATTTTGTGTTATATTAAATTTATTAGCACATTCAAGTATATAGTTAAAAAATAGAATATTATAATTTAACATAGAAAAAAATAAAATATTATATCACAAGCAGTTAGCTTTAAAACAACATTTTTATGCTACTATTTTAAATGTCATTTGCTACAAAATAACGTGTCGCATTACACATTGGCACATAGGAAATCTAGCGAGTGTACAGCTTATAGAAACTAAGAGGTAAATGAGAAATTGCAGGCGGTATCTTCGCTTGTTTGGCGAGTATACGGCAAAAAATCAAAAAAATTCCAAGCCCCTAGAAAAAACGCTACTCCCCCCCACCTTCGCGGCGTTTGAGTCTCATTTTTGAGCAAAAGAAAAGAGTGCCATAAGCACCCTGTAAGTATTGCTATATCTATGTATTAGCGGTATTTTGCCTCTTGCACAGATTGCAAGAAAGTGCAAAAGAGTGCAAAAGATGAGCTTTTAAAAAATGTTTAAACCTTGTGTTTACGCGGGAATAAAAAAAATACCCACTAAAAAAGTGGGTAGGATTTGTTAAAAAAACTTAATGGTGGAAAGGCAGGGATTCGAACCCTGGATACAGTTTAACCCGTATACTCACTTAGCAGGCGAGCGCCTTCAGCCGAACTCGGCCACCTTTCCATTATTACGCTCATGCTTTCAAAAAGTTGCTAAACTTTCCTACTCCTTTGCATGAGTTAAATTTATTACTCAATTACTTTGTAATTGTCAACTTTTTTTCTTGCTCGCTTTACTATCACGACGCTTTTTCTTACAATAGTCTTTTATTAACTCTAAATGCTTCTTTTTCTTAGACCCCTTCTCTGTGTCTTCTAATTTATGCCCAGGACCGCGTAAACCTATAGAAGTTATACCCCTGCTCTTTTCAAAAGTACGGCTTTCTCCGCTTGGACGAAAAACTACCTCTAATGGAGAATATTTTATTCTAAAAATCTTGCGTAATTTATTCTCTAAATATCTTGCATAACTACTTTTCACTAACTTTGGATCATTCACGAAAAAGATAAATGTAGGATACTCTGCATCCGCTTGAGTCATATAATAAAATTTTGCACGCTTACGATTCACTATTGGCGGTTGATGCGCTTCTAGAGCCTCTTGCATCGCTCTGTTGAGCATACCAGTACCAACTCGAATTGTGCCTTCTGCATGAATTTGCTCTGCGAGGGGTAAAATTTCTTTTAAACCCATGTTTTTTAAGCTTGAGGCAAATAATAATGGTACATAAGGTGCTAATTTTAACGATTCTTCATATTCACGCTGAACCGTTGCTTTATCACACTGTTCAATTAAATCCATTTTATTAATAACTACCAAGAACGGTATATGCTCACTCACTAAGTAGCCGAGTAATCTTTTATCTTGGCGAGAAAATCCTTCCTCTACATCAAGCACAAATACAGTTATATCTGCTCGTTTACTACTTTTTAATGCACGGAAAACTGTGTATCTTTCTAATTCTTCGGTTATATTATTACGACGCCTAACACCTGCTGTGTCTATAAAAGTATAGCGTTTACCTTGAAACTCATAGGTTACATCTACTGCATCACGAGTTGTTCCTGCAACATCACTCACAATCATTCGCTCAACACCCAAAATACTATTTATTATAGATGATTTTCCTGCGTTCGGTTTACCTAATAGCGAGATACATAGCCCTTTTTCTAAACGACTGGCCTCATCTTCTGGAAAATACCATTCTTTTGCTATTCGAGCGACTTCTTCTCGCAAAGTCGTTAAATTATACCCATGTTCTGCTGAAACAGGAAGAATCTCAAAACCCATACAGTGAAAGTCCGCAGCGGCTTCTGCCTCTAACTCTCCACCGTCTACTTTATTAACAATAAGCAGCACTGGCTTGTTACTTTCTCGTATATACTGTGCGGCCTGCTCATCTAAAGAGTTTAAACCCTCTCGACCATCTACCACAAATAGAATTGCGTTCGCTTCTAAAATCGCCTCACGAGCCTGATCGAAAACTTCAAAATCGAAATCCTTACTCGCTTCAGGAACTGATTCTGACTCCATTACGATTCCGCCAGTATCTACTAGCGCATATTCCACGCCATCGTAAGAGCCATCGGCATAAATTCGGTCACGTGTAACACCTGGCATATCGTGCGTTATTGAGTGCGCACGACGGATAAGTCTATTAAATAGCGTTGATTTACCAACGTTTGGACGACCAACTAAGGCTATTGTTGCCTTCATTTTTTTCTCCTTGCCTGCTCATATATACAGACAATATATTCTAAATATTATTGTAATTGCTTTTCTAATAACTCATTAATAACGCTTGGATTTCCTTTACCCTTTGTTTTTCGCATAATTTGCCCAACAAAGAAAGAAATGAGTTTTGTTTTACCAGCTCGGTAAGCCTCGACCTCAGCAGGATTTTCAGCAAGCACACTTGCAACAATGCCCTCAAGCTCGTCCGTATCAGATAACTGCACAAGTCCTTTGTCCGCTACGTACTTTGCAGGCGATACACCCTCACTACAAAGTGTCGCAAAAATATCTTGGGCTATTTTATTGCTAATTGTACCTTTTTCTATAAGTTCCACTAGCTCAGATAAATTTTGTGGACTGAGTTTACACTCACTTATTGAGCAGTTTTGCTGTTTTAAATACGCAAATAAATCACCAGCTATCCAGTTAGCAAGTTTTTTCGCATCGGCTGTTTTTACCGCCTCTTCAAAATAATCTGCTATTTCTTTTTCTGATATCAAAAGTACTGCGTCTTTCTCATCCAAACCATATTGCGACTGAAAACGTTTACAACGGCTATCTGGAAGTTCTGGAAGCCCTTTTTTCCACGTGTCTACATCTTCTTGACGCACCTGCACAGGACGTAAATCAGGATCTGGGTAATATCTATAATCATGAGCTTCTTCTTTGCTACGCATAGCAAATGTTTGCCCTTTAGCAGTATCAAATAAACGAGTCTGTTGAATAACTTTTTCACCGTCCTCAATTAAATCTATCTGACGCTCTACCTCATAATTAATAGCTTTTTGAACATTTCGGAAAGAGTTTATATTTTTTAATTCTGTACGAGTGCCAAGTTCTTCTTGCCCTACTGGACGAATAGAAATATTTGCATCACAGCGAAAAGACCCCTCTTCCATATTACCATCGCAAATACCAAGATAAAGCAGTATTGCCCGCAACTCTTTTAAATACGCAACAGCCTCTTCTGCTGAGCGCATATCTGGCTCGCTCACTATTTCTATAAGCGGTACGCCCGCTCTGTTTAAATCTACATAACTTGCATTATCACGGTGGATATTTTTACCCGCATCTTCTTCCATATGAATACGTGTAACACCTATTCTTTTTTTCTCGCCGTTTACGACAATATCTACATGCCCGTGCTCGCAAATGGGAAGCTCAAATTGAGATATTTGATAACCTTTCGGTAAGTCCGGATAAAAGTAATTTTTCCTTGCAAATACAGAACAGAGGTTTATTTGACAATTTATCGATAAGCCCATCTTAACAGCGTATTCTACAACTTTTTTATTGAGTACAGGGAGCACACCTGGCATACCTGAGCAAACAGGACAAACATTTTCATTGGCTGCCACACCGAACTGTGTGGAACAATTACAAAATATTTTTGTGTTTGTTTTTAGCTGTGCGTGTACTTCTAAACCTATAACAGTCTCATACCTCGCCATGATGATGACTCCTTAAAACTTTTATCTACTTATTTTATTGTTTTATTGTTTTGCTATTCTACTATTCTACTGTGCTTAGTATTCTAGTGTGTTTAGTATTTAAATATTTTGCTATTCTACTAATTTTGAGGCTAGTTTTGTTCTGCTCACTAAAAAATATGTAGGAGCGCTACAGCGAATTCTACCTGCAACATAACCAGCCTCATCTCCCTCGCCCATATAATAATCAATACGAGTGCCTTTTATGGCAGAACCTATATCGTGAGCTAGTACGAGCGCATGAAAATCTCTATGCCCATCATCTTTTTTATCTTCACTTTCTAAACGTTTCCCTTGTACTGCAAGCACAGAACCTAAAGGAATTTGGTTTGGGTCTGTTGCTACGCTTACTTTTGCAAAAAGTGGATTACTAAATGCGCCTGCTGCGATATTTTTTGAAAAATTGAAGAATATATAACTATCATTTGCTACAAGTGCTTCCCATAAATTTTGCGGGTTCTTTTTAAAATAATCTTGTAGATGTTCTTTACTTAGCTGATTAGCTGATAAATACCCTCGTTTATAAGCCTCTGTGCTTAAAGCGCTAAATTTGTGTCCATTTTTTCCGGCAAATATAATGCTCCGCTCTTTTCCATTTGGATACTTTAAGCGTCCTGCACCTTGGATATGAAGGTAAAATAAATCTATTGGATCTTTAACCCATGCTATTTCAAGCCCTTTATCTGCAAGCACTCCGTCTATATCAAC
>CAMQUX010000130.1 GCA_947037905.1 uncultured Desulfovibrionaceae bacterium
ATGCACTTTTTCCTCATATGTCCGTATTTGAAAATGTTGCTTTTGGTTTGCGCATGAGCTCTGTAGCTCTAAGTGAACAAAAACAGCGAGTCAAAGAAGTTTTAGAAATAGTTGGCATGGAGGGCTTTTCTGCCCGCTATCCACATCAGTTATCAGGAGGACAGCAGCAACGTGTTGCTTTAGCACGTGCTGTAATCAATCGTCCTCGAGTTCTGCTATTAGATGAGCCTTTTTCAGCGCTCGATGCTAAGCTTCGTAAAAAAATGCAACAAGAGTTAAAACAACTACGTCGCAAGCTTGGCATTACCTTTATCTTTGTTACCCATGACCAAAAAGAAGCTTTTTCTATGTCTGACCGTGTTGTTATTATGAACCATGGTAATATAGAACAAATTGGCGCACCTATAGAAATATATGAAGAGCCAGCAAACTTATATGTTGCGACCTTTGTGGGCGAGACAAATATTTTTGAGGGAATAATAACTGAGACTGATCATCCCCGCTATGTTGCCATAGTAGAAGGGCAGAGATGTGGTTTAGAATCTAAAAGAGAAATATTTAAGGTCGATGATAAGGTTAAAATCCTGCTTCGCCCAGAAGACTTATATGTAGTTAGAAAGCCTGAAGATGATAGCGATTTATGGCTAAAAGGTGTGGTTGAAGAGAGTATTTATCAGGGTAGTACGTACGATTTAGAAATTCATCTCGATTGTGGGACTACTGTTTTATGTACAGAATTTTTTAACGAAGATGCAGATGAGATGTCTTTCCAAAAAGGTGAGACTGTTTATATTAGCTGGTTTGATGGCTGGGAGGTTGTTCTTCCTTTTGCAAGCGATCAGTTTGTGGAGGAAAATAAATAATGAAAGAAAGAAATTTTTTTCGCTTATTTTCTCTTTCACTTATATCCAGCTGGCTTTTATTTTTTGCTCTAGCACCTTTTTTATTCATAGTTGTTACAAGCTTACTTACTCGAGATATAAATAATTTTGTAAGTATTCCTTTTACTTTTGCTAACTATTCAATAGTTCTTGAGCATGCTTTTCAACAAGCCTTTCTTAATTCTATGTATTTAGGTGGCGGTGCGACTATTTTGTGCCTTCTAGTTGCCTATCCTTTTGCCTATTTTCTTGCGAACGTGAAAGAAAAATACAGAGGAATACTCCTTTTACTTGTTATTATTCCTTTTTGGACAAATTCACTTATCAGAACTTATGCTCTTGTGTTTATACTAAAAACTAAAGGTCTACTTAATAATACGCTCCTAGCTTTAGGGCTTATTAACGAGCCCTTTGAGATTTATTATACAGAAGTGGCTATTTTTATAGGGCTTGTTTATACGCTCCTTCCTTTTATGGTTTTACCCCTTTATAGTACTCTTTCTAAGATGGATAAAACTCTTTTAGAAGCAGCAAATGACCTTGGTGCGAATAAGTTTCGTTCTTTTTTTCATATAACCTTACCTTTAAGTGTTCCAGGAATAGTAGCAGGATGCAGTATGGTATTTTTGCCAGCGCTTGGAATGTTTTATGTGCCAGATATACTTGGTGGAGGGCGAGAGTTACTTCTTGGAAACTACGTGAAAAGTCAATTCTTAAATGCTCAAAACTGGCCAGAAGGTGCCGCAACTGGTGTGTTTATGACGGCAATAATGGGATTACTCTTTTTACTCTATAAATTTAGTACAAGAAAGACTGAATCAAAAGGAGTCTTTTATGAGTAATATATTTCAAAAAATTTGGGCTATTGGTGTATATATATTTTTATACTTACCACTAGTTGTGCTTATATTATTTTCATTTAATATCTCAAAATTTGCAGTAAGCTGGAAAGGTTTCACGTGGAAATGGTACGAAAAATTGCTCTCAAACACAGGGCTTATTGATGCAGCCATTAACACTTTAGTAATTGCATTTTTATCTGCAACAGCTGCGGTTATTTTAGGTACACTCACAGCTCTTTGCTTACAGCAGTATAGATTTCGTGGAAAACAGGTGGTTAAATCACTTCTTTTTGTGGTTATGATAGCGCCAGATATTGTTCTTGCTATATCATTCGTAGTTTTGTTTATCTTTTTAGGAATAAGTCAGGGGTTTATTGCACTGCTCATAGCGCACATAACTTTTTGTTTTCCATTTGTAGCAGTGACTGTTTTGTCTCGTTTAGATGGATTTAATAAATACATACTCGATGCTGCCAATGATTTAGGCGCAAGCTCTTGGCAGACTTTTCGTTATGTTGTTTTCCCTATGATTAAGCCAGCTGTTTTTGCAGGTTGGTTGTTATCTTTTACCTTATCCATGGACGATGTTATAATAAGCTCTTTTGTAACAGGTCCAGGTTATGAAGTATTGCCCCTTAAAGTATTTTCTATGGTCAAACTCGGTGTTAGTCCAGAAGTGAATGCTCTAAGTGCTATAATGGTAGTGGTCACAATTGTAATTGTCTTTACGGCACAACTTTTACTCAAAGAAAAAAGGTAAGAAATGAAAAGAACGTTTTTCTCTCTGATGCTTGTATTATTATTTTCAAGCACAGCCATGGCATCTAAAGTGGTTTCTGTTTATAACTGGACAGAGTATATTCCTTTAGAGATTTTAAAACAATTTACAAAAGAAACAGGTATTAAAGTTATTTATTCTACTTATGAGAGTAATGAAACAATGTATACCAAGCTAAAACTTGCAGGTGGAAAAGGTTATGATATAATAATTCCATCAACATATTTTGTAAGCCGTATGATAAAACAAGGAATGCTCGCACCTCTTGATTATAAGCAAATCCCAAATTTGAGAAATCTAGAGGGCGATTTGTTGAATAAAGATTTCGATGCGAAAAATAAATATAGTATCCCATACGTATGGGGTGGAACAGGTATAGCAACGCAACCTGGAACATTTAAAAAAGGATACGAAGTATCTTGGGCAGATTTATGGGATCCTAAATTTGCAGGAAGAGTTCTTTTACAAGATGATGTTCGTGAGGTTTTAGGCGTAGGACTTTTACGTCTAGGATATTCTATAAATTCTAGTAATCCTAAAGAATTAGAAAAAGCTTACCAGTTAATGAAAACGCTCATGCCTGCGGTTCGAGTAATAAACTCAGACAATCCAAAAATGCCTATTTTGAACGAAGAAGTAGAAATAGGAATGTTATGGAACGGTGAAGCATGGCTTGCATGGCAAGATGGTGGCGAGATGGATTTCCATTGGCCAAAAGAGGGCGGTATCATGTGGATGGACAGTTTAGTTATCCCAAAAGATGCAGCAAACAAAGAGAATGCTCATAAGTTTATTAACTTTATCCTTCGTCCAGATATAGCAAAGCAAGTTACAGAATATATTGGTTATGTTGCTCCAAACAAGAAAGCAGTACCAATGTTAAGTAAAGAACTTCGTGAAAATCAGGCAATATTCCCACCTAAAAAGATTATGGATAAATCTGTATTCCAAACAGACGTAGATGCAAAAGCAACGTTATTATATGAAGAATACTGGCAGAAGCTAAAAGCAGATAACTAATATATTTATATTTATAAAATATATATTAAAGTGGTCTATTAAAAGGCTAAGCTTGAAATAAAAAGCTTATGTTAAAAAAGAGAGAGGGTAGCAATATCCTCTCTCTTTATTTCATAAAATTAAGATGCCATTTGAAATAGTATAGTTTTTTATTTGACAGATGAAAATAAGCAGAGCTAATTTCGGATATTTGAAAATTCTAGTGGGTGAAAACAATACGTTTTCAAAAAGTAAAAGTATATAATTTGTTTATTCGTTAGTAATATAAATTTTGATAGTACATTATAATTTCGCAATATATTATTATAGCCTTATGAAAGGTTTAAATTTTTTTTTAAATTATTTATAATATTAGGAGCAGCAAGATTCTTGCCGAGCTGTAATTTTTCAATAAGATCTAAGCGTTTTTCTTTCATCGGATCTTTATTTTTTTCTAGAACAAGTTTAAGAAAATGCTGCAAAGTGTCCAAAGAATCTTTTCTATCAGTGTGGTATAATTATTTTTTTTAGTATCTGTGTGCCAAAGATGAATAACAGGATTTTCAGTAGGAAAATATTCAGCTAAAAAACTATAGGAATCAGTAATAAGACATGTGCTTTTAAGAAAAGTATCAATAAAATCTCCGCCATTTTCAACGGTGCCAATTTTTTCCCATTCAGCAAGATAGAGCATGTACTCTTCTAAGCTCATAAATTCAGAACTAACGATAGATTTAATAAGAACTGGATGCGGTCTATAAACCCAATCAAACTCAGGGTGCATTTTTGCATATTCGAGGATATATTTTCCGTTCCAGTGAAAGGTGGAGGATATATAACTTGTGAGATAGTATTTTGATTTTTCTGTGTATACAGAATGATGAGGAGCATATATAATACAAGGTTTTGTTAGCGTAGGTTTTTCTTTTATACTGTACTCATCAATTTTTTGA
>CAMQUX010000131.1 GCA_947037905.1 uncultured Desulfovibrionaceae bacterium
TGTTGCGCAGGTAGCAGGAGATATTGCCGTACCTAAATCCATATATTTTAGAGCAGTAGAACAAGATGCTTCTGTGTCTGAAGTATTAGATGAAATACTGGCATTACCTGTGATAAAGCAACATCAAATACGATTTATTATTGTTACAAATTTCGTAGACATAGCCACCTATGACTGTAAAGTAAAAGACAGCTCCCTCTTTGAATTTTTAGAACTACCCCATTATTATGATTTTTTTCTACCCCTTACAGGAAAATATGAAAAGGCCATTGCCTATGCAGAACACCCAGCCGATGTTAAGGCCTGCGAAAAAATGGGTAAGCTCTATGATAGTATTTGCACTGAGAACCATTACGAGAAGGACGATTTACATATCCTAAATGTTTTTCTTGCTCGCTTACTGTTTTGCTTTTTTGCAGAGGATACAGGAATTTTCCCGAAAGCCCATCAAATGACGACAGCCTTGCATGCATTAACAAAAGAAAACGGTTCAGATCTAACCGATTTTTTTGACAACCTTTTTCTTGCTTTAAGTAATCCCCATGGTGATGGTGAACGAAAAAATCTCGCTCATACTTTTCAAGATTTCCCTTATGTGAATGGGGGATTGTTTGAAGAACGTGTTACTGTGCCTGTGTTTAATTCTCGCTCAAGGCGTTTACTTTTAGAATGTGGTAAAATTGAATGGCAAGAAATATCCCCAGTTATTTTTGGAGCTATGTTTCAAGCTGTTATGGATCAGGAACGTAGACGAAGCATGGGGGCACATTATACCAGCGAAAAGAATATTCTCAAGGTTATACGCCCACTTTTCTTAGACGCACTCCATGAAGAACTGCAAACTATTCTCGCAAAGAATAAGGGCAAAAAAAACGCATTAGAAGCCTTTCATACGAAACTAAGCACACTTGGCTTTCTTGACCCTGCTTGTGGTTGTGGCAACTTTCTCATTGTAGCCTATCGTGAACTAAAAGAACTAGAGTTGCAAATCATCTTAGCTTTGCGTGCAGAAACGGGCGAAGATAGAAGTTATTTAAATGTATCTCTGCTTTCTAAAATCAGCATTAATCAATTCTATGGAATAGAACTTGAAGAATTCCCTGTAGAAGTTGCTCGTGTTTCCATGTGGCTTATGGAACACGTTATGAACGTAAAATTTGGAAAATCCTTAGGTGTTGTTATACCCTCAATTCCTTTGCGGCACTCCGCCACTATTGTTTGCACGAATGCTTTAACAACACCGTGGGAAGATATTGCTCCACCTGAAAAGTTAAATTATATTTTTGGTAACCCTCCGTTTGTGGGAGCAAGAATGATGACGCGCGAACAAAAGGAAAACTTGCAACGTGTTTTTGAAGGCGTCGGCAACACTAATGATTTGGACTTTGTAAGTGCTTGGTTATATGTATCAGCAGAATTTATGCAATTAAATAAAATGATACAAAGCGCTTTTGTTACTACAAATTCTATTTGCCAAGGTGTACAAGTTACAAATTTATGGGAACCTCTGTTTAACAACGGTATAGCAATTAACTTTGCTTATAAAACTTTTAAGTGGAACAATGAAGCTAAGGATAAAGCAGCTGTTTATTGTATTATTATTGGCTTTAGTTTACTTAATGAAAAAAAGAATAAGTTATTAATTGACGAAGTAGGACAAGAATCTATAGTAAAAAATATAAATCCATATTTAATAAATTCAAAAAATATATTTGTTATGAAGCGGACAAATTCCATATGTGATGTACCTATCTTGGATTTTGGCAATATGCCGAATGACGCAAAGGGACTCTTAAGTGGTTATAGTCAAGAAGATAAAGATATTATGATTCAAGAGTACCCAGATGCAAAATCTCTTTTTAAACGCTTTATTGGTGCAGATGAATTTATTAATAATAAAATAAGATATTGCTTATGGCTCGAAAACACTTCACCCTCTCTATTGGAATCTATTCCTCCAATTAGAAATATAATATTAAAGGTGCAAAAGGCTCGGCTGAAGAGTACGAGGCAAGCAACACGAAAATTAGCTAATTCTGCCCATTTATTTGCTGAAGTACGCCAGCCCTCCACACAATATATTTTTATTCCAAGGCATTCATCTGAGAAAAGATCGTATATTCCAATAGGTTTCTTAGACTCATCAATTATTGCTGGTGATTCCGCTTTTACTATCCCCAACGCTACCCTTTATCATTTCGGCATTCTCACTTCCGCGATGCACATGACATGGATGCGAACAGTTTGTGGTCGACTAAAAAACGACTATCGTTATTCGGCATCTATAGTTTATAATACATTCCCTTGGCCAAAAAGCACAGACAAGCAAACTCAAGATATAGAAGAACTTGCACAAACTGTACTTGATACTCGTGAATGGTATCCAGAAAAGACATTGGCACAGCTTTACAACCCTGAAACCATGCCAGAGGATTTGCAAAAAGCGCATACCACTTTGGACTTGGCTGTAGATAAATTGTACCAAAATAAGCCTTTTCTGGACGATGACGCACGTTTGCAATTACTATTTAAGCTTTATGCAGAATTGGTGGGGAAATAGTTTTTAACATTTTTGACTTTCCTACATATTTATTTTAATCTAGAAATAATTTTCAAGCTTAATTATTTATGGATACTAGCTAAAGAATATTCTTTAAAAGTATTTTCTGCATTACAATATAAGTTACCATTACTAAAATTTTTGAACCAAATACTATATGAGTGAGGAATTTACTATGAGTCAAAATAATAACGAATTTCAAGATGAATATGATAGCATTGCAGGTATTGAAGAGGATAAAGATGAAGAAAAAATATTTGAGCCTTTTAACCCTGCAGATGTGGATATTATTACAAAAACTGAGGTAATCAGTCAGCTCTTAGGGCGTATTGAGCGAAGTTATACACGAGACGCATCTGCAAGTGTTAACCTTGCTCCAGATTTTCAACGCAATTCAGGAATATGGAAACTCGAGAAAAAGAGCCAGCTCATTGAGTCTATCTTGCTAGGCATCCCATTGCCAATGTTTTACGTCTCAGCGACTCGAACAGGAGAATGGGATGTAGTTGATGGTATTCAAAGATTAAGTATTTTGCGTGATTTTCTTTTAGGAGAGGGATATATTGATTCTGTTAAAATGGAAAAAACAGATGAATCATTAAAAGGAAAAGGATTTAAGTTAAAAGGCTTAGAATTTTTACGACAATTTGAGGGGAAAAGTTTCAAAGAACTTCCTAATAAACAACAAGATGATATTAGAGATTGTAATGTGCTAGTGACCATTATACGCTCAGGAACACCATCTAAAGTTAAATTTAACATTTTTAAACGTATCAATACTGGTGGTATGCCTTTAACAAACCAAGAAGTTCGCCATGCTCTAAATCAAGGATCGGCTGCAACATTTTTGAAAGAATTAGTAGGTTTTCCAGAATTTAATATGGCAACTACAGGAAGTATTTCTGATACCCGTATGGAAGGGAGAGAACTTATACTGCGAGTGTTAGCATCTTTGCTTTTTGGGCACTCTTTTCCAAATGCAAAAGTTGATATTGAACATACTTTGAATGAAGCAATGTATGCGCTTAATATAATTGGTGGTACACCTGAAAAATCAAAAGAAGAAATCATGGAGTACAACAAATATTCTTTTGAAGAGCTAAGTCTGATTTTTAAAAATGGCATGATCAGATCACATTTCTTATTTGGTAAACATGCTTTTAGAAAATCTTTTGGGCTTGAGCGAAGAACACAAATAAATAAAGCATTATTTGAAACATGGGTAGTGTCATTAGGATTATTAGCTGAAGAAGATTGGACGACTATTACCACAAGAAAAGATTCTTTTCTCGATAGCTATAATAATTTACGTACTGACGCGCGATTTACTTCATCGGTCGGTAACCAAAGCTATACTTCTGCATTTATAATAGATCGATATGAAAACATTAGAAATATTATTTTAAGTACAATAAAAGGATAATTTATGTGGACGATAAAAAATATAAATCTCAAAAATTTTAAATCTATTCATTCTATAACATTACCTTTTAAGCCTTTGACGTTTTTGACAGGGCTAAATAGTTCGGGTAAAAGCTCCATAATAAACTTTCTGTGTATAGCTCACAAGCTTTCAAAAAAAGAAAGTATTAGCAACTATGGTTCTTGCAGTGATCTTCGTTGTCACTATGCTAACACTGGACACGAAATTCAAGGAACAATAAATTTTCAAAACCGCACTATAGATGACGAGATAGGCACTCAAGATATTGAAATCTTATATCAAAGCGGAGATCTTGTACATGGAGAAGCGCGAGTATGCTGGGATTTTAATTTCGTTAGTGCAAACCGTCTAGGTCCTCAAGTAACATTGCCCATATCAAGTAATGATGTTTTAAATG
>CAMQUX010000132.1 GCA_947037905.1 uncultured Desulfovibrionaceae bacterium
CCGTATCGACTTGTTCTGATTTTTTAGGAGCTCGTGACAGATTGTTCTTTTCTTCTGCATTTCCAAGTACGGGTAAAAGTAGGAGAAGGAATAAAATATTAAAGGTTATAAATTTACAGTATTTGCTCATTTTTTTCTCGTCATATTTAAAAGCTAGTAAAGCATAAAATTTATTTTGTATATTGCTACTGGATTTTTAAATTCATTTGTATTCTATGATATTCTACATATAGAAAATATAAAATTTAAAGCAATTTATGCTAAAAACCCTTTAATGCCACTAAATATAAGCTGTGCGGAAAGGGCTGAAAGTATCAGTCCTGTAATTTTCATAAGGATGGTAAGACCTATTTTTCCAAGCATACGTTCAATTTTTGTAGCAATAAAGAGTATGATTCCTAAGGTGAAACATGCTATTAAAATAGCTAAAATGCCAACAATTTCTTCCACAAAAGTTTTTGGGGTCGCACCCATAACAAGCAAAGTACCAATAGTCGCAGGTCCTACAGTTATAGGAATGGCTAAAGGAACAACACTTACGTCACTGTAAGTATCGCTAGTACTTGGTGTGACATTTATTTTTGTTCCACGTACTAAGTCAACAGCAGAGAGAAAAAGTAATGCTCCAGCACCAACTTTAAAAGCATCAAGAGTTATTCCAAGAACTGTAAAAACAGTATTGCCAAAATAATAAAGGATAAAACAGATAACAATAACAGCGAGCATAACTCTTACAGCAATTTTTCTGCGCTCACTTTTATTTAATTCTTTTGTGAGTATAAGAAACATGCTGAGCACAAAAAAAGGCGCTAAGAGGAAGAATACTTTAAAGTATGTGGTAAAAAAAAGACTATATAAATCCATATTTTTTTCCTTGATAATAGTCGAATATACCGCTTGTGTGATATATTTTTCTTTGTATTTAGAGAAAACTTAATTGTGTCATTTATAGAGATTTTATTAGTAGTATTTTAAATATAATCTATTGATATTGTTCATAGGTAATCTAATTATTATTATATCGCTTGCCTAGTAAGCATCTAAAAGTCTTATTTTATTAAGAATCTTCTAAAAGAGTATCTAATTGTGTTAGCTTATAGAGAGCGGTTTGTTCTTCGTTTGTAAGATATCGCCATTGCCCTTTATATAAAGAGCCTAGGGTAATATTTGCAAAGGCAATTCTTTGCAGGCGTAGTATGGTAAGATTATGCTCCAAACAAATACGTCTTATTTGTCTATTAATACCTTGATAGAGTGTTAATTGAAAAATATTTTTCCCTTTTTCTTTTTTAATAATCCGAATATCCATAGGAGCGAGTTCCTCTCCTGTTATCAGAGTAAAACCTTTTTGAATTTTATCAATAAACTCACGTTGTATATCTTCTCTTATGGTTATTTCATAAACTTTAGGCAGATGCCATTTAGGGTGTGTTAGGCGGTAACAGAGATCTCCATCTGTTGTAAGTAAGAGTAATCCTTCTGAAAAATAATCAAGCCTACCAACAGGTACAAAGTGTTTATTTTGTAGCTCATGTGGAAGGAGTTCCATAACAGTTCTTCTTCTTTGCGGGTCAGAAAGGGTAGTAACAACTTCGATCGGTTTATGAAAAATGATTGTTTTTTCATCTTGCGCTGTTTCGTTTATAATAAGAGTTTTACCATAAACAGTTACTGTATCGTTTTCTTTGTCTATAGCCATCCCTTGCGTTGCGGGAGAGCCGTTTACTTTCACGGTATTTTTTTCGATGAGCTCATCTGCCTTTCGGCGTGAGCAAGGGTAGTACTGTGCTATGTATTTATTAATACGTATTTTTTCTGCTGTGTTATCTGACATTTTTTTACTCTACATGCGAATTATTTTTGTTGCTAATTGGAATAAGGACATAATATCAAGCATATTAGTTGTTTCTCCAATTTGTTTTTGTTCAAATATATTAAAGTGCTGTAGGCATGTTCCACAGACTAAAATTTTTGTTCCATATTTTTCTAAAGCTTGCAAATCGTGCAGGGATTCGGTGCTTGTTGCGAGTTTTACCGCCTCATTTACAAGAATGACACTATGAAGACTCGTTCCAAGCTCAGGAAGTGTTTTTATAAAATTAGTGAGTAATTTTTCCCCAAGAATTTTATCTCCCTCGCCAATATATAAAGAGCTTAAGAAAACAACAATTTTTTCATCATTACTATTGTCAGCAAGAGTTTTGTTATTTGCATTATCAGCATCAGAGGAAACATGAGAAAGATCTGCCTCTTGCTGAGAGCTATTTACAGAAGGGGAAGCATTAGTTGAGGATTCTTTTTTTGCCATAAGGGTAAAAAAGTCTTTTTTTTCTTCTATTTCTACAGTATAGTTATGACTTGTGAGAAAGCGAAAAACATTTTCTTTTGCAGGTAAATTATCTACAATTACGTGCAAGCAGAAAGGGTTTTTATCTTGTAAAATATCCCTACACCTAATAACTGGTTGTGGGCAGGGTAGTTTTGTACAATCAAGAATAATACAGGACATAGTATACCTTTAAAATTTTACTGAAAGAAAAAGTACTGTAAAGAAGATTCCTTTACAAATCAACAGAGAAAATAGAAAATAGAAAATAGAATAAATAATGTATAGGATTATATTTTTCTAAAGCAAAAAGGACACATTTTGCAAAAAAAACAGTATTTCAAAAAAATAGTATCCTTTTTTTTAACAAAAATTGTAGGATATATCTGTTTAATATGGATGCGAACTATTCGTTTTCGTGGGCATGAAAAGTTTATTGAGGAAGTGAAAAACTGCAAAAAAGGGAACAAAACAGTAATAGCAGGGATTTGGCATAATGAGCTTTTTTCTTTAGCAGCTCTTGGCGTTTGTTATAAATTACCACTTATTGTTGTTTTAAGTCAAAGTAAAGATGGAGATATGGCGAGTGGTGTTTTAGATATTTTAGGTTTATCGTACGCGCGTGGTTCAAGTTCACGAGGAGGGCTAAAGGCGCTACTACAAATGCGAAAAGATATGCAAAAAAATAATAAACTAGGTGTTTTTACGGTAGATGGTCCACGTGGTCCTCGCCATGAACCAAAAGATGGTATTTTTTTCTTATCGCAAGTGAGTGATGGTTTAATTCTTCCTGTACGAGCAAGGCCTAAATGGAAGAAAATATTTTCATCGTGGGACAAATTTGTATTACCGTACCCGTTTAGTGTTTGTGAAATAGGATTTACTGGGGCACAAGAGGTAAAGGAAAAATCTGCAGATGAAGGTTTTTTAGTAGAGAAAGAGATTTTTAAAGATAAAATGAAAAATGCATTCGAAAAATAAAAAGAAAAACTTGACCATAAAACAGATACTCTTTAAAAGTAAAATAGATAATGGAAAAAGTTAAAATAAACATTAAAAAAAATAAAATTTAATAAAACGGAAGTAACCTATGTTCAATGTAAAAGAACTTTTGAGCGAATTAAAAGCATCTCCATATAAATATTTAGAAATCCGAGCTACGCATACAGGTGTAGTGGATTTTGCAGATATTAAGATGGGCGATAAAGTACAAGGTGCTTCAGGCACTTGGAAAGAAAAAAAAGGAACACTTTTAGCGACTCTAACACGTGAGAGTAACAAAAAAAGCATTTGTGCTCCTGAAAAAAGTGAAATAACAGAAATAAGCACGCATCTACAAGGGCAATTTGTAGAAGCTGGTGAGCTTTTATTAGTGCTTCGCCATTATTTGAGTAAAGATGAAGTCATAGAGCAAATACTTAAAAAAGCACTCTCGCTTTTCTATGCGCCAGAGCGAGCAAAATATTATTTTATTCCTGAGATTGATACTAAGTTAAAACTTGGTGGTAAGCGTCATGTACAGGTGAAAGATGGAATGGATATGTTTATTATGTCTCGCATGAAGCGAGAAGTAAACTTACCATATGGTGGTCCAGATGGTGTTGTTTATGCTGTTTATTTTTCACGTGGTGATAATGTTGACGTAGGACAACCTTTAATTGGTGTTTGTGCAGAAGATCAGATTTCGATAATTGAAGATGTTATTAGTAAAGTGAAAAGTGAATGGGAAGAAATAGATTAAATTTGAAAATTGCAGTGTAATACTTGCAATGTACGAGTTACAATGCAAAAAATATAACTGTAAAAAGATAGTTGTAGTAAAATAGCAAATAGAAAAACTGGGAGTATATAATGGCAGGAAGTTTAAACAAAGTTACTTTAGTAGGACGTTTAGGACAAGATCCTAAAATTGCATATACTTCAACAGGAAGAGCTGTTGCTAACTTTTCTTTAGCAACTGATGAAGGATACAAAGACCGTCAAACTGGTCAAAAAGTAGATAAAACAGAATGGCATAGAAT
>CAMQUX010000133.1 GCA_947037905.1 uncultured Desulfovibrionaceae bacterium
AGAAAAAGTACAAGAATAAAAAGAATAACATACGAAGCCATGAGAGCTGCCGCACCATCTTTTAAGTAGATAGTTAAATGTGGAATAAGCACATGGCTAAATTTAAAAGCAAAATAAGCACCTGCGATAATGGATATAACAGTAGTTGCTTTTGCAATAATGCCACTTCTATAGCCACTAAAGCTGAATATTATAAGAATAGCAATAAAGAGGATATCTAAAAAATTCATATTTTTTCTCGGATAAAATAAATTTTTCAAGCGTAATTACCTGAAAGTTATTTTTTTGTAGCAGAGCTGACGAGAAAAGTGAATAAAAAAATAAAATAAATTTAATTTTAAAAAAAGTTGAAAATAAAATGAATAAAAAAGCGTATTTTTTTGAAAGTGGCTTGACAGAATCTACATGGTGTATTAGAGAAGTGAGTTATAAATATCTATAAATAAGTAAATATATATTTACGAAAAAAAATAGGAGTAACGAGGCTGATGATGGAGGAAAACAAAAAAGAAAAAACTTGTAAATGTAAGTTGTTTGCGACGTGTAAATGTTGTAAATACCTTCCGTTCTTTATAGGTTTTTTAGTAACTCTTGGCTTTGGTTGGTTAATTTTTCCTAATTTAATGCTTACAGACAAAGAGCAACCAGTATGGTTCAGTCATAAAGTGCATGTTGAAGAGCAAGGCGAGCCTTGTGAAACATGTCATTACTTTAATGAAGATGGCTCTTTTTCAGGTATCCCAAATACTGAATCTTGCGCTACCTGTCACGAAGGAAGCTCCTATGTAGCAGACCGAGTGGAATCAGAATCAGGCGAAGAGGGTTATGTTATGCCTGTTGAGACAAAACGTGCTCTTGATGCAGAAACAGAATATATGGAAAAATATGTAGAAACTGGAAAAGAAGTACCATGGTTAGTATATCAATACCAACCAGATAACGTATTCTTCTCGCACAAGGCTCATGAATCCATAACATGTAATACTTGTCATATTGTAGATGGAGCAACAAACGATAATCCAGTGCTACAAGAAAATAAACTAACTGGTTATAGTAAAAATACTATGAAAATGGCAGAGTGTGAAAGCTGTCATGCCGAAAAAGGGCAGAGTAATGCTTGCTATGTTTGTCATAAGTAGAAGGGGAGTTTACGATAATGGACTTTAATCGCAGAACATTTATTCAGGTAGCAGCAGGCGGCACAGCAGGAATATTATTTACTCCTGTAATATGGAAAACATTAGATGATATTTCCATCTGGAGCCAAAACTGGGGCTGGATTCCAAAATTAAATAGAGGAAATGTTGCAGAGAAAGCAACTTATAGCAAAATGTGTCCTGCTGGTTGTGCAGCTAAGGTAAAATCTGTTAAAGAATTTCCTTATGCAACAGTTGGAAACGAAGCAAATACAATAACAAAAGGTGGACTTTGTCCATTATGTTTAAGCGGAGTGCAGATGGCTTATAGCCCATCTCGAGTACGTACTCCTTTGCTTAAAACAGCTGAAAACCAATATAAAGAAATTAGTTGGGACGAAGCTATGTCTATCATGGTCGAAAAAATCGGCGCAGTGAGAAAAAAGAAAAATGCATTTGGTGTTATAAGTGGTGATATCACAAGTAGTACTAATGAAGTTCTTTCTGCTCTTTGCCGTTCTTTAAATAGTAACGCTTATTATCTCATGCCAAGTGATGCCCGAACAGAGCTTTTTGTTTGGAATTCTTTTCTTGGTGGTAGTGGACAGCCTGCTTACGACTTTGCAGATGTAGATTTTGGATTATTTTTAGGCGCAGATGTTTTTGAATCATGGGGAGCAGCCGTTGCTGCAAAAGAAGCAAGAGCTTTAACTCCAGATGCTACATATATGTACGCAGGTTCAGTTCAAACTCGTACAGCATCTATTGGTGATTGGCTACCTGTGCAAAATGATAAACTAACAGCTTTTGCTTTAGGCTTAGCTTTTCATATCCTTCGTGCAGGAAAAAGAAGTGGAACTTCTGATTTTGCACAGTTTAGAACGTTTATTCAAGAAAAATATACTCCTATAGCTGTAGAACGAGAAATTGGTATTGGCGAAAAAGAAATGGAAGCAATAGCTAAACGTCTTCTTGCCGCTAAAAAACCACTCGTAGTAGCTGGTTCAAGTTTTTCTCAAGGTGGAACCTCCACAGCTTTTGTTGCAAGTGTTGTTCTTAATCGCCTTTTAGAAACAGCTGCTTTTGGTGTAATACCTGAAGCTCCAACTGTTGTAAAAAATGCAATGAAACGCTCAGAACTTGCGGCTCAAGATATTATGCAGCCAATTATCCAAGGAACTAATTTCCCAGAAGTTATTATTACTTATGAGGCGAATCCTTTTTATGGTCTTCCTGCTCTTAGAAATGCTGTAGAAGTATTTCAGCATTCTTTTGTTATTAGCATGAGTACTTATTTGGATGAAACAGCAGAAAAAGCAGATCTTATACTTCCTGCTAACCACCCATACGAACGTCATGATGACAGTTATGCTCCTTTTGGAACAGGACTTGTGAATTATAATATAGTAACTCCTACGATGAATTCTGGAATTGATGCGAAAACACCAGGGGATATTGTTTTATCATTAGCAAAATCATTAAATGTAGATTTAGTATTCGCTAATATGCAAGAAATTGTAGAAGCAAAAACAAAAGCACTTGGCGCAACAAGCAGTGAACTTATGCAAGGCTTGGCATTTACCAAACCAGCAAACAAAGTTCCAACAAAAACAATTCTAGGTGCTCTTCTTTTGAAGACTGCTACAATTAAAGAAAATGGGAAAAAGGGTAAATACTCTTTAGCTCCACAGTTCCTTTTAAATATAGGAACTGTATCCCTTGCGACTCCACCACTTAACTTGATTACTATTCGTGATACTGAGCTTTCATATAATGATATGTTTGTAGCAATGTGCAGTACTACAGCAAAAGAGCTGAGTGTTATGCAAGGTGATAAAGTGAGAGTGAGCAGTAAAGTTGGTGAAATAGTGGCGAAAGTCAATATTGCAGAATCTGTAATGCCTGGAGTAATTACAGCACCAATAGGTCTTGGTCGCACAGCGTGGGATCATTTTACTAAGGGCAAAGGTGCAAACCTATTTAATGTGATAGAAGTAGTAACAGAATCCGGTACGAATATGAACGTGTGGGAATATCCCGCTGTGAATATAGCGAAAGTGTAAGGGGTAATTCATGGCAGCTGTAAAAGATTTCAAAGTAAAATGGGGCATGATTATTGATGTTGATAAATGTACAGGATGTGGATCCTGTATGATTGCTTGTCAAACTGAAAATAACATAGCACCAATGTCAGAAGATGATGCATCTAATAAAGTTCGCGCTTTATCTTGGATGCTTGTGTATGAGTTAAATAATGAAAAAACTTATCCTGAATATGAACATGCATACTTAGCACGTCCTTGTATGCAGTGTGGCGTTCCAGCCTGTGTTCCTGTTTGTCCAGTAGTTGCAACAGAGAAAAACGAAGAAGGTGGCATTGTTAGCCAAATTCCTCCTCGTTGTATTGGTTGTCGGTACTGCATGGCAGCATGCCCATATCATTCCCGATACTTTAACTGGCATGATCCGATTTTCCCAGTTGGTATGGATAAAACACTTAGTCCTAATGCAGCTCTTCGCCCTCGTGGTGTTGTAGAAAAATGTAGCTTTTGTCATACTCGCTACTTAAAAGCAAAAGACAGAGCACGTCAGGAAGGAATTGATCCAATGAACTTTCCTCAAGAGTATTATCAGACTGCATGTACACAGAACTGTCCATCAGGGGCGATTGTTTTTGGAGATTTAAATAATCCAGAACATTCAGTGTATGAAATGAAAAAAAGTCCTAATGCCTTTAGATTGTTGGAAAAACTAGGTCTAGACCCTCAAGTATATTATTATACAGAACGTGAGTGGGTGCGTAAGCTTGGCGATAACTATTTGAAGGATGAAAAGTAGGAGAAGTCATGGACAGAAATTTATTTCCTGAAGGTGTAGAGCGTTGCTCATTAAAGAAATTCTTAGTATTTCTAGGAATTTGTAGTGTATTTATAATTTGGGGCTTGTATGCCATGTACGAAATTTTTCGTTATGGTCTTGTTGTAACTGCTCTTGATAACTATTTTGGTTTTGGTCTTTGGATTACTTTTGACCTTGCAATAATAGCTCTTGGTGCGGGTGCATTTTTCTCTGGATTTTTAAAATACATTTTAAATATTAAACAATTAGAGAATGTAATAAATCTTGCAGTTGTGCTTGGTTTCCTTTGCTATTCAGGAGCGATGATTGCTCTTGTTTT
>CAMQUX010000134.1 GCA_947037905.1 uncultured Desulfovibrionaceae bacterium
GCAAAATTTAAAAATTTTTCCCTCTCTCCCCCATACCCCCTCTCTCCCTTTCAAACTTTTCGACTAACTATTCTTTAACGTTCCAAAAATATTTACCACTATATCTCTCTTTCTATTAACTCATATAGCAAAATTTAATCCTATCTAAAATTATCCCCACCTTACTTCTCTCCTATATTATTTTCTATTTATTACTTATTGTTTATAGCTATTTTGTCTTCTTATTTATTTCTATATTATCTACTGTCCATCTTATCAAGCTAACTATTCTTTTGTGTTTTACTTTTCACTTCTTATTTTCTATTTCTTTCTCGACTTTTGTCTCTCATCTTTCTTATTTTCTATAGATTGGATATTTTAAAATTTCTTATTTTTTTATTTTTTAATACATTGAGTGTATAGGTATTCTGATTTTTTTATTTTTTGAATGTACCCAAAATATTTTAAAACTTGCTATCCGAAAAACTTGTTAAGATAGTTTAGCATGTTATTTACTATTTTGTGGCAAGTTGTTTTTCGGCTGAGGAATAATTAATGATTGTTGCGGTTAAAGAAGGTGAACATGCGAAGAAAAGGTTGCTTTAGCAACATTTTTTCTGAGCAAATTAAAAGATAGAAAATGTACTACTTATAAGAAAGGGGTTAGGAGGGAGAGTCTGAGAGGGAACTTAGGGGCGAAGCCCATTAGTCCCCTCTCAGAAAAAATGGTTCTAACTATTATCACAAAAGAATCAATCTTTCATAGTTAGAAAATATTTTTGATAGTTAAGAACTCTTAGTCTTTAATTCTTATTTCTTATTTCTTAATTTAATATTAATGTTAATGTTTAAAATATATTTTAAAGCATAAAAAAATATTTCTATATATTTTAAAATAAAAAAAGAAGGGAAATATATTTCCCTTCTTTTTTCATCATTATTATATAATAAAACTAAAATATTAAAACTTATTTATTACCAAGCATTTTGATAGTTCTGTGCAGTTACAAGCTTATATCCTCTTTCAATAAGAATATCTCTTATAGCACGAACATCTTCTGAGGCAACATGAATAACTATCAGAACTCCTTCTGGAATTGTGAATGTGTTTATTGCAAGAATATCTTTTTTAGTATTACAAATAACTCCAGATATTTCATAGACGATTCCACGCCTATTTGCATTTACTTCTACAACTAATCTTTCATCGCCTGTTCCGTACCCACCATATTCTGATAAAAGACGTAACATTTCATGATGTGTTACATATCCCATAATCTTTCCGTCTTTGTCTGCAACACAAACTAAGGACAAATACATAGTCGCCATCATATCTGCAATTATTTCAATTTCTGCTTCTGGAGCAACTATTGAAATATCACGACGTACTACATTAGCTAAAGATAAATTTTTATGCCCACCATTTAAACACAATTTCTTTAGCGCATCTTTTCTTACATAACCTATGACATTATCTGCATCAGAAACAAGCACTTTCCAAAGAGATTTTTCTTCCATTACTTCTAGTGCTACAGATATATTAGTATCTGACGGCAAAATTTCAAATTCTTTAACTATTTTAAAACCTATGTACATAATAATTCCACCCTAATTGATATTAAATTTACTATACTTCATAAACCATTCTATGTTATTTAGTATTTTAACAGGTAATGTAAAAAAAGCAACCTTAATGAAAAGGATATTCGTATGCACGAACTCTCAGTAGTACAAAGTGTTATTGATATAATAAAAAAAGAACTTGAACAACATCCTCCATGTACAGTTAAAACTGTGACGCTGCAATGTGGTTCTTTATCTGGCGTTGTTGTAGACTCGCTTAATTTCGCATGGGAGGCACTTTCTCCAAATACTTTCTTAGAAAATTCAAAATTAGAAGTTAATATCGTGGCACTTAAAGTTGCTTGCGCAGAATGTAAATTTGAATTTGAACCAAAAAATCAATATACTATGAATTGTCCTGAATGTGATACAAGCTTTGGGCATACTATATTAAACGGAAAAGAACTTAATATTGAAAATATTGAAGTTGATGAGATAGAATAAATAAATAATACCGATAAGATAGATTCAAGTAGGTAAGACTCATAAGAAAGTATGCACAAAATGCATAAGAAAGAGGCACAAAGTGCGCGAGAGAGTTTTTTTAAACAGGTAGGATATTTATGAATTTAAAGCTGAAAAAGATTTTATTTTTTATTTTTCTATTAAGCATTTGCAGTTTTTTAAATCAGCAGAATGCAGAGGCAAAAAAAGAAGAAGGACCGTTCCTTTTTACGTATTCTTATGATTTTTTACCAGAAGACAAAGAAGAAGATTTTCTTACAGAAAAAGAAGTAGCTGCGTTTATGGATGAACTTTATTACTATAAGGAAGTTATATTATCTGCAAAAGTCCGTATTACTATTCATGAACCATCAAGATTTGAGGACCCTGCGTATAAAAAAAGATATTCTGCGCTCATTACGGTAAGTACTGTAAGTAACCAGAAGCTCATTATTCATGTTGCAACAAATCCTAAAAAGATTTTTATATCCACCGCAAAAGCGGCAATTCATACACATGTAAAACGATTCTATACTATGCTTTATGATATTCCTCAGCAAAATGTCGATTTTGAACAAATGCTTGCGCCTTAAATATATGTTTCCAAACGGCAGACTTTCTATTTTCAAACGGCAGGTTTTGTATTTTTATACTTAGGTTTTATATTTTTATTTAGACTAACACCTTACTAAAAACTATCTTTTCAAATATTAGTTACCCAACAAAAATTAAAGATAGCAAACAGCTCAAAAATACTTTTCCAAATATTAATTCCCTATTTATTAAAAACATGTGCCTTCAATTATTTACTACTAAATGTATCCTATCACAGTACTCATCCGCAAAGAATATTCTCTTAATTTGATTTTACTGCTAAAATAAATTCTCCCTAAAACATTTGTTATCAACGAAAAATAATTCTTAAAATATAAAAAATACTAAGAATTACTACTTAACCATGCAGGTATTGAATACTTTTTTAGTTCTTTTTCTCGGGCTTTATAGTCTGGAAGATACGCCTCTAAAAGAGTATAGAATTTATCTGAATGATTACAGTGTTCTAAGTGACAAAATTCATGGAAAATTAAATATTCAATACATGTGAAGGGAATAAAAAGTACGGCTAAATTAAAGGATACAGAACCTTTTGATGTGCAGGTTCCCCAGCATCTTTTTTGCGTACCGAAGCGGATTTTTTCGAAAGAAAAATTATATTTTTCTGCGTACTGTTTACAAAGAGGCAGTAATTGTTCTTGTGCGTAAGTAAGTAGCCATTTTTTTAGTATTTTTTGTTGTTCTTGTTCGTTTTCTGCACGGATAATAAGTCCCTCATTTACTGCGAACAAGTTACTTTTTAGGGCATATTGGTAAGATATTTCTTTTTTTGTATTAAATGCTTTAAATTCAAGCATTTGTGGCAATTTTTTTTCTAAATAAAATAATTGTCCTTTTTCAGCAAGGGTAGTTATTTTATTTGCTATCATATCTTTTTGCTTACAGATGGAAGTGCGAATTTTTTCATCTGACACTTTTTTAGGGTATGTTATAACTATACCTTCTGATAAAATAAAACGTATACGAATATGTTTTGCTTGAGCATGTGCTTTAAAAAAACATGGTATTCCAAGTATTTCCAAAAATCTATCCTTTATATACAAAGTATTACTATTTAGCTGGGTTCTGTTAAGAATTATAAATATTTTTGATAAACTATTTCAAAAGGCGCATAGTCCATATGGGAGTAAAAATCGCATGCTTTTTTATTCTTTGCTAAAACCGTAAGCTTTACTCTTTTTATTCCACGCTCTATAAAATACTGCTCTGCATGATCGAGAAGTTTTTTCCCAAGATTTTTTTTCCGCCAATTAGGGCGTATATAAAGTTCTGAAACTTCCCCATAAATTTTCAATGAGTCAATAACATGTAAATCAGCTGTCTCGAACTCTTCTATATAATACACTATAAATCCGCAATATAAATCGTTCTCACGAGCGAGTATTATTTCTCCCTTATGAACATGTGTGTATTCTACTAAATAGGCTAAATGCTTTGTTGCCATTTCTTTGCCATCGGTTCTATCTTTTGAAAAAGATTTTTCTAAATCCTGCAATGCCTGCATATCTGCAATAGCTTCGTGATAATTATCATCATTTAATAGTTCAAAAATAAAGCACATATTAGCCCTTAATTTTTATATTTTTAGATAAATCTTCGAGTAATTCAGCGTATATTTCAGCGAGTATTTTTTCCATTCCATCTACAA
>CAMQUX010000135.1 GCA_947037905.1 uncultured Desulfovibrionaceae bacterium
GAAAAAAGTGCGCCCTTTGCATAAGCTTTTAAAAGAACAGGGAAAAGTTTTCTGTCTCCCCTTGCAAAAATACCCTCAAGAAAAGTCATGGTCGGTGCATGATATTTAACTTTTAAGCGTTTTTCCATTCTGCACTGGTCTTTTATATAATATATTCGCTCAAAAATTTCTTCTTGGCTAATTTGTGCTTCCCACTGAAAAGGCGTGCAAGGCTTTGGTATAAAAGGAGAAACCGCAAGGGTTACTTGCAACTGCTTGCTACCTGCACCAGCAACATCTCGTACTTTTTTACACAAATCTATAATTTCATCGATATCTTTTTTTGTCTCAGTCGGTAGTCCTATCATAAAATAGAGCTTAATTTGTGTCCAACCATGTTTAAAAAGAAGACTCGCATGCGCTATGAGTTCATCTTCTGTAATACCTTTATTTATAACATCACGTAGTCTCTGACTGCCAGCCTCAGGTGCGATGGTTGCGCCACTTCTTCTAATTTTTGCCATGCGTTCCATAATGGCAGAAGAAATAGAACCAACACGAAGCGATGGCAGAGAAATAGTAATTTGCTCCTCAGCACAGCGCTCAAATGAGCGAGTAAAAAGCTCCTCAAGAGCAGAATAATCTCCAGTTGAGAGGGAAAGAAAAGATACTTCCTCAAATCCTGTTTCTTTTGTGCCTTGAAGGAGTAACTCTTCTAGTTTTATAGGCGCTCTCTCACGCACAGGGCGGTAAATAACACCAGCTTGGCAAAATCTACACCCACGAGTACACCCACGTGCAATCTCCATAGTATAACGGTCATGTAGCGCAGAACCAAAAGACTGCACAGGGTTTGTAGGAAAAGGTATCTCTTTTAAATCTTTTACAATAGCTTTTTCTACAAAAGTGTAATCATCATATAAAGGAAGCAAGTTTCCATGCTCATCAAGTTCGAAAAAAGAAGGGATATAAATACCTTGTATGGTGCGTAAACTATAGAGTAAATCTTTTTTGCTGATTTTTTCTTTTTTCGCTTTTTCAACATGCGCGAGGAGTTCTAAAATAAGCTCCTCACCATCGCCAATAATCATAATATCAAAAATATCCGCCATAGGTTCCGCGTTAAAACAAACTCCGCCACCAGCGATAATAAGCGGGAAATCATCAGTTCGTTCTTTTGATAAAAGCGGAATATGCGAAAGCTCGAGCATGTATAAAATATTTGTATAACAAAGTTCATGCGTGAGGCTAAAACCAATAACATCAAGCTCTTTTAAAGGAGTATCGGACTCAAGAGTACAAAGAGGGCTGTTATATTCTTTAAGAATTTTCGCAGTTTCTTCGCACGGTGCATACACTCGCTCTGCCCAAAAATTTGCTTGCCCATTAATTACTTCAGAAAGTACTTTATGCCCAAGATAAGACATTCCAACTTCGTAGAGGTCTGGAAAAGCAAGAGCGTAATGAACAGTTATATCGTCCTTGTTTTTATGACAAGAGCCCCATTCTGAGCCAATATAACGACTAGGACGAGGAAAGAGAGCTAAGAGATTTTTCATAGTTTTTTTCGTGCTTATAGTGTGTGTTAGGATAGAGAAATTATACGTAAATACGTAGAATTATGAAATAGATTGAATCTTAAAATAGTGTATTTTGACATATAAATATACAAAAAAATAAAAAAAAATGTAAATTTAATTCTTTACAGTTTATAAAGTGGAAGTGAAATTGTAAAGAGATAATTATTACAAACATATATATAAAAAAAGAGAACATACCATTAGAAGCATGTTCTCTTTTTTTTAATTATTTAGTGATAATAGGGGAGGTTCCTGGTGCATTTGTATCAGTGATAATAGAACTATTTGGTACAATAGTAATATTTGTAAGAATTTCAAGATATTTTGTTTTTAACTCTTCAGGAATAACAGGGTGCTGGAAAATAATATGTTTTGTATCAATTTCAGCAATAAAAGCAGTTTCAAAAGGGTATCCATAAGGAAGGATAACAAGTTGCATGCCATTACCTTGCTGTGCAGGAGCATTTTGTAGGCTTGCAACAGCAGTGATTTTAAGTCCATCAGCTGCCCATTTACCAATAACAGTTTCGCCAGTAACAAGTTTAAATAGTCTAATATCGTGACTCATAAGATATCTCCTTAGATAAAATTAAAAAAAAAGCGAAAAATTCTTATATTATAGAAAGCGTTGTTTTTATAATATGAAAGAATATGCTCTATAAAGTGTTTGAACATATACCATAAAGAAAAAAATAAAGCAAAAAACTCTTTAGGCTAAAAAATATAGCAACAGATGTTTTACTAGGAAAAAAATGCAGACTGTAAAAACTACGTCAAAATATTGAATACCGTATAGTGTGTATTTACGGGCATAAACTTGACATAAGAGATTAAAATATACTTATCTGCATCTAAGGACATAAGAATATTAAGTAGCGCTATTAAATTTGAGCTAAATAGATATATTTAAAATAGTCTTTTATTTAAATGAGATAAGTATTTTTCTGCAGGCGTATTATTATCATGTTATTATTTTGGCATGAAGTATGCACAGTATATTTCAAGTTCACGAAAAATGGCAAATTCACGAAAAATGGCAAAAAATGAGTAGATATGATAATGCAACTTTTCAAAGTTATGTTGGTATGTATTTTGCTAGTGAAGTGTATCGTGAAAAGTAAAATTTAAAAACAATTAATAAAATCAAATTTATGAGGAGATACAAAATGATTTCAATTGATGGTGTAGAACAAAAAATCGATATGAGTGCAATGGAAAGTTTAGATGATCTATTTTTACATATGGTAAGTGGTGGTTCTTTTAGCGAACGCACAGTGACAGATATCTATCTTAACAAAGAATTATTTTCAGAAATATATCCATATCATGCAGAGGATATATCTATAGAAGAAGTTGAAACTTTAGAAATCGTAACTGAGCATAACAGTGCAGTTTTAAGTGCAATGTTAAAAGAAACAGCTCGAACAACATCTTTAATGTCACTAGGTGCTCAAGGTTGTATAGATTATTTCCGTACAGGCGAAGAAACAGAAGGTGCAACGCTTTATAAAGATTTAACAAGCGTAATAAGTAGTTTTATTGAAACTGTATTTGGGTTTTATGAGCAATATAGCTTACCAAATGAAAAGAATTTTGTAGAAGTAACAGAGCAATTTTCTGAAATTTTCACAGAAATGATTGAAGTTTTAGAAGATGAAGATTGGGTTCTTCTTTCAGATATTTTAGAGTATGATTTCATTCCTAATTTGAATAAATGGGACGAAATTTTGGCAAGTTTAGATAAAGTAGTTCAAAAAAATCTTATTTAAGTGAATAAAAATGGAAAATCATCGAGTAGCAGAACTTTTTGAAGTAGCGTTTCATGCTGGGCAGGTCGAGTTAGAGTCTTTTCTAGAAAAAGATTATGATAAGGTCACAGAGTATGCAGCCATTCGCAAAAAGAACATAGCAGAAATATTGCAAGAAATGATTGGTGCCTCAAGCACAGAATATGTTGTTTACTTAGAAAAACTGCACAAACAACAAGAAGAATTGTTGAGTGTAGGGCAAAAAGAGAAAACAGAAATTCATTCTCAATTGCAAGATCAGAAAACAAAAAAGGCTGGATTGTCTGGATATTCAAATGCATTAGGGTATCAAAGAAAGATACAAACTAGTAGTATTCATAAACAAAGCTAATATATTTAATAAAATAGTTACTAAGCAGATGTACACAAAAAAAAGTTCCTTCATATTAGAAGGAACTTTTTTTGTGTACATATTCAGATGTGTATTAAGAAAAAATATGCAGTAGTTTTTTTAAGCTATTAAATACCCTACGAAGTAACTAGGAAATTTTAGATAAGATTTTTATTTATGCGCCAAAAACTTTATTAATTTTTTGCTCTAAGGTGTCAGGAGTAAAAGGCTTTACAACATAATTAGAAACGCCAGCTTGTATTGCTTCTAAAATATTTTCCTGCTGTGCTTCAGCTGTAACCATAAGAAAAGGGGTGGTTGCAAAAGCTTCACTCGCACGAACCTTTCGTAAAAGCTCAATACCTGTCATGATAGGCATATTCCAATCAGAAACAATAAGGTCAATTTTTTTGGTATTAAGAACATCCCAAGCAGTACTGCCATCGTCTGCCTCTAAAATATTAGTAAACCCAATTTGACGAAGAATATTTTTAATAATACGACGCATTGTAGAAAAATCATCCACAACAAGTACTTGCATATTTTTGTCTATTTTATCTGTTAGTGCCATCTTAAAACCCTCTCGTATATAAAGAATGAAAAAATATTCA
>CAMQUX010000136.1 GCA_947037905.1 uncultured Desulfovibrionaceae bacterium
TAAAATAGTAACATTGTACAATTTAATATTTATTGACTTGGAAAAATACTTTCCATGCGTAAGTCTAAGCCATGAGGAATATTATCTAATTTCTTTATAACTAAATCTTCATTGCTCATATCTAAAGCTTTTGAAAGGATTTCGTCCATATATTTTACAGGTATTATTTCTAATTTTGCAAGAATATCTTTAGGAACTTCTTTCAAGTCTTTCGCATTTTCTGAAGGAATAAAAACTGTCTTTACCTTGCCACGTACTGCTGCAAGTAGTTTCTCACGTACTCCACCTATTGGTAAAATTCGTCCTCGAAGAGTTATCTCTCCTGTCATTGCAACATCATTTCTTACTGGTAAGTTTAAAAATGCTGATATTAAAGAGGTTACAAGTGTGACCCCAGCAGATGGACCATCTTTTGGTGTTGCCCCTTCTGGAACATGCACATGGACATCTACATCTTTATAAAAATCAGTACGCAAACCTAAGCTATCTGAACGAGAACGAATATAGGATATTGCCGCTTTCGCTGACTCCTGCATTACTTCTCCAAGCTTACCTGTTATTTCAATTTTACCAGTTCCAGGCATAAGTGCAGTTTCTACAGTTAGTAGCTCTCCGCCTAAGCTTGTCCATGCTAAACCGTTTACTATACCTATTAGATTCTCGCTCTCACGTTCACCATAAGTATATTTTTCTACTCCTAAAAATTCTTCTAAAAGTATCTCATCTATTGTAATTTGTAGATTTCTATCTTCTTTTTCTACAACTTGTATTGCAATTTTTCTACACAATGCGCCTATTTCTCGCTCTAAACTACGAACGCCTGCTTCTTTTGTGTATTCTTGAATAACTTTTGTTAAAATAGCATCTGGAAGTACTAAGTTATCTGCCACAAGCCCATGCTCTTCTAATTGACGAGGAACTAAGAAACTTTTTGCTATTGTTTTTTTCTCTGGCTCTAAATACCCTGTTAGTTTGATTATTTCCATTCTATCTCGCAGTGCAAGAGGAATTTCTTCTAAACTATTTGCTGTGGTTATAAAGAATATTTTAGACAAATCATAATCTAAATCTAAATAATGATCTGCAAAAGTGTTATTTTGTTGAGGATCAAGAACTTCTAATAATGCCGCTGCTGGATCTCCTCGGAAATCAGAGCTCATTTTATCTATTTCGTCTAAACAGATAACAGGATTTCCTGTCTTACAACGACGCAGTGCTTGGATAAATTTACCAGGTAGTGCTCCTATGTATGTTCGACGATGCCCTCGTATTTCGGCCTCATCTCGCACGCCACCAAGTGATAGACGAACGAAATCTCTATCCATTGCACGTGCTATGGATTTTGCTATTGATGTTTTCCCGACACCTGGAGGCCCTACTAAACAAAGGATAGGTCCTTTCATTGTTTTTACTAAACTCTGCACCGCGAGGTATTCGAGGATTCTTTTTTTAGCTTTTTCTAAGCCAAAATGATCTTCGTCTAATATGCTTCGTGCTGTGTTTATATTTACTGCTGTTTCTTTATAATTTCCCCATGGGAGTTCTAAAACACAGTCTATATAGTTTCTAATAACTATAAATTCCGCAGCGGATTGTGACATTGTGCGTAATTTTCGTAAATCTCTACGAACTCTTTCACGAATTGTTTCGTCCATATCTAAAGAATCTAAGGTGAGTTCAAGATCAATCACTTCTGTTGCGATATCATCTTCTCTGCCCATTTCTTTATTGATAGCTTTAATTTGTTCGTTAAGATAATACTCACGATGGTTTTTCTCCATCTGCTCTTTTACTCGTCCTTTAATTCTACGATCTAAAGCGGTGAGTTCTATTTCTTTTATTAAAAGTTCATAAACTTTTTCTAAACGTGCTACCGTATCTGATAGTTCTAAAATTTGTTGTAACTCTACATAAGATGCTTTTAAGTAAGGAAGTAATCGGTTAGCAAGCGCGCCTGATTCCTTAATTTTTGAGATACTTTGCATTACTTCAGCAGTCATAAGCTTATTAAAACTTGCAAATTCTTGCAATGCTTCTTGAACCATCTGTAGTAAGGCTTCACCTTTGGATTTATCGCCTTCTATTTCTGGAAAAACAGTATATTTTGCAGTATCGAAAATATTTTCTTTATTTTCTACAAGCTCAAACTCAACACGGTCAACACCTTCAAACAGAACCTTGAGTGTTCCATCTGGCAGACGTAAAAGCTGCAAAATTCGACACAACATTCCAATTTCAAAAAGATCACCCTTCGTTGGTTTTTCAACCTCCTGATCTCGTTGAGTCACTAAAATAATCATTTTTTTATTCTGAAAAGCTTCTTCTGTTGCTTTTACAGAATGTTCACGCCCTATGAATAATGGACGTATTTCCTGAGGAAATATTACCACTTCTCGCAAGGTCATAAGAGGTAGAATCCGTTCTTCCTCATTATTTTTTTCAATTTGGGACATCCCTTTCCCTCCTTTAATATTACTTAAAAGTAATTAACACCAATTTTTATATAACAATAGATTATATAAATTCTGCCTTTTCTTTATTATCAACAACGCCTTTTGTGATAATGCATTCATGTACATTTTCTAAAGACGGTATTTCATACATGATATCTAACATACACTGTTCTAAAATATTACGTAAACCCCTTGCGCCTGTTTTTCTCTCAAAAGCAAGTTCTGCCACTCTCTCTAAAGCATCGTCTGTAAAACTAAGTTTCACACCATCAAGTTCAAGTAATTTTTGATATTGCTTAATGAGTGCATTTTTAGGTTCGAGTAAAATACGTATCAAATCTTCTTTTGCAAGTTCTTCAAGATGAGTAATAACAGGAATACGTCCTATTAATTCTGGAATTAGTCCAAACTTGATTAAATCTGCTGGCTCGGTTTGAGCATAAAGATTATTTAAATCTTTTTCTTTTTTCTTAGAGCTAAAGTCTGCTCCAAAACCCATGCAAGAGCCTTTTACTCGCTGTTCTATGATTTTATCAAGTCCTACAAATGCACCACCTAAAATAAATAATATTTGTGATGTATCAATTTTTACAAATTCCTGCTGAGGATGCTTTCTGCCACCCTTAGGAGGAATATTTGCTATAGTTCCTTCAATTATCTTAAGAAGAGCTTGTTGAACGCCTTCACCTGAAACATCTCGAGTTATGGAAGTGCTTTCACTCTTCCTCGCTACTTTATCTATTTCGTCAATATAAATAATTCCTTTAGAGGCTTCTTCAACATTATAATCTGCATTTTGAAGTAAATTGACAAGCACATTTTCGACATCTTCGCCCACATACCCAGCTTCTGTGAGTGTTGTTGCATCTGCTATGGCAAAAGGAACGCGTAAACTTTTTGCTAGAGTTCTTGCTAAAAGAGTTTTACCTGATCCTGTTGGACCTAAAAAAAGCACATTACTTTTATCTATCTCAATACTATCATCATCTTTTATTTGAAGATTATTTTGGAGACGTTTGTAATGATTATATACTGCTACAGCTAATGTTCGTTTTGCTTTTTCTTGCCCGACGATATATTCATCTAATCGATTTTTTATTTCTTTTGGGGATAATATTTCTTCAGATAAAAACGTGGATTCTTCTTTTTCCATTATATGGCAACCTTTTCATTTATTTAATTTTTACAGTATTATAGCCTTATATATTGATATAATACATTCAGTACTTCAGATATTTATTGTAATACGCCACAGGCAAACAACATCATAATTATGTGTTATTTTTATTTTTTTACTAAAAACTATTATTTTGCTAATAGCTATTACTTTGTGGTTTCACTCTTACAATTTAATAGATTTTTAAACCTGCTTATATTCTAATCAACTACTGCTCTCGTTACTTAACCTGCTCATCGTCTATATATACGTTCAAGTTTAGTGCTTACTCATTTTCTGGTTTGCAAAGCAATTAGCTTTTAGCTTTTAGTAATTAGCATTTAGCTTTTAATAATTAGCTTTTAGCTTTTAGCTTAACAGTCTTCGATTTTTTTATTTACAGACTATTTATCGTCTGTTTTTTTAATTAAATCAGCACGAGAGACCATTATTTTATCAATAAGTCCGTACGCTACAGCTTCTTCAGCAGACATAAAATTATCACGGTCTGTATCTTTTTCTATATCTTCGAATGTTTGTTTTGTATGATGCACTAAAATCTCGTTTAATTCTTTTTTCAAACGCAAAATTTCACGTGCTTGTATTTGAATATCACTCGCCTGCCCTTTAGCGCCACCGAGCGGTTGAT
>CAMQUX010000137.1 GCA_947037905.1 uncultured Desulfovibrionaceae bacterium
ATTTTTCCATCAATTGCAACTGGGCTTCTTCGTCCTGACGCATCTTTTTCGCCAAGCTCCATTCTTTGTAGTTTTATTGAGCAAATTCCACCATTTTCGTTTGATATGAACTGGGTTGGACTCGATAATAACTCTAACTGAACACCCTCTTCAAGCGCGTGATGTAATTCTTCTAAGCGCGCTGGCATTTCTTCTTGTGTGCGGCGATATACTATGGTTACTTTTTCAGCTCCTACTCTAAGAGCAGTTCTTGCAGCGTCCATTGCAACGTTACCACCGCCAACAACTACGACGTTTTTTGCCCTACAAAGGGGAGTATCATAAAGTGGAAAAGCATACGCTCTTCCTAAATTTGCGCGTGTAAGATATTCATTGGCGGAAAAAACACCTTTTAAATTCTCTCCTGCTATATCCATAAAATATGGCAGACCTGCACCGACTCCTAAAAAGACGGCACTGTAGCCTTCTTCAAAAAGATCCTCTGCTGTTATGGTCTTGCCGCCTATATAATTTGTGTAAAAAGAAACCCCTAAGGATTCCATGGCACGCACCTCTCGTGCGACTATGCTTTTAGGCAAGCGAAATTCTGGAATACCATAGACTAAAACGCCGCCTAGCTCGTGCAATGCCTCGTAAACAGATACCGCCACACCACGTGATGCGAGATAACCTGCGACTGTTAAACTTGCAGGCCCTGAGCCAAAACATGCCACCTTTTTTTGCCGAATAGGCACAACTGGCGCGCTCGGCATGGCTTCTGATAATACATTTGACTCTGCATTTGACGATATATTTGACGTTGTGTTTGACGATACGTTTGATTTTTCCGGTATATTTGATGATATATTTGATTCAGATGATACTTTTAACGATATATTTGATGATACGTTTGACGATGCGCCCGCACCCAAGCTTGATTCTAAATCTGACTCCAAATTTAGCGCTAAATCTGGCGCCAAATCTGGTAATAAGTTCTGCATTATTTCTTCTGGCTCAACCTGTAGGACTCTGCCTGTTTTCTCAAAAAAAGCGTCCGCAACATATCTTTCTAAACGCCCGATTGCTACTGGTTCGTATTTTTTGCCTAAAATACAGCGCTCTTCGCATTGTTTTTCTTGCGGACACACCCGCCCGCACACAGCTGGTAATGTTGTGCAAGAACGTAATATCTCGTAAGATTTTTCTAAATTATCTGCTGCTAAGTGCGATATAAAATCTCGAATAGGAATCGCAATAGGACAGCCTTTTTCACATAAAGGATTTTTACACTGCAGACATCTACTTGCCTCTTGCAGTGCATTTTCTTTTGTATAGCCTGTTGTTACTTCTAAAAAATTCTGCACTCGCTCTTTTGCTTCTTGCTCTGGCATTGCTACGCGAAACTGTTTTTTATTATCCATTTTCTTTGTACCTCGCCATCGATTCTTTTTCTTGCTCGTGAAACTGCGACAGGCGACTTTTTAGCTCTGCAAAATCCACCTCATGAGCATCGAACTCTGGCCCTTCTACACAGGAAAATTTCATTTTCCCTGCTATAGTACAGCGACATGCTCCGCACATTCCTATTCCATCTACCATTAAAGCGTTTAAGCTTACTATTGTTTTTACTTTAAATGGAAGCGTTGTTTTTGCTACTGCCTCCATCATTGGCACTGGTCCTACCGCTATTACTTCTGTTATGCTTTTATCTGTAGTTAAAAGCTCCTCAAGTAACTGCGTTACAAGCCCCTGTCTGCCGCATGAGCCGTCGTCTGTGCAAATATTTACTGCGTCACAAAAGCTTTCGAGTTCGGTTCTAAAAAAGAGCAAATCTTCGTTTCTTGCACCTATTATGCTCATTACTTTATTGCCTTTTGCTTTATGCCCTTTGGCTATATGATGCATGGCAGCTATTCCTGTTCCGCCACCTATGCAAACTACGGTACCTTGTTTTTCTATGTGCGTTGGTTTTCCTAAGGGACCTGCGATGTCTAAAATTTCATCGCCTTCTTTTAAGCTATTCAAAAGAGCGGTACTTTTTCCAAGCACAAGATACACTATGGTTATTGTGCCTTTTTCTTTGTTCGTATCTGCTATTGTGAGCGGTATGCGCTCGCCTTTATCGTTCACTCGTAAAATTATAAAATTCCCTGCTAGCGCTTTTTTTGCTATTTGTGGTGCGTAAATCTCAAGGAGTGTTGTTTGTCCTTTTATAAGCTCTTGGCGAAAAACTATTTTATTTTGCATGAAAAAACTCTTTTAAATTATGTGATTATAAAAAATTCTCTTTTGCTCACTATTTTAAAAATGAGGAAAGAAAAGAGCCACGAAAATTGCACAAAAATGACATAAACTTCCAAGTAGCACAAATATATGCCAAATTGCATGATGATAAGGAATTTTCTTACCAAGATAAAAAATTACACCCACCGAATAAAAAAAGCCACCAACTAAAAGCAATACTAAGCTGAAATCTGGCACAATACCAAGCATTGGTTTAATGGCAATAGCAGCAACCCAACCCATAAGCATGCTTAGTACCACTCTCACTGCTTTTGAGTGTTTTAACTGCACAGCTTGTAATATAAGCCCTAAGATTGTAAGCCCCCATATTGCCCAAAATAGAGACCAACCCCATGCTCCTACTTCTCGCAGAGGTACTAGAGTAAACGGAGTATATGTTCCTGCTATGAGTACATAAATTGACGCATGATCAATACTTTGAAAAACTGCTTTCACTTCTCTATGAGTGACACTATGATATAATGTTGACGCGCTATATGTGGCAATAAGAGTTGCACCGTATATAGCAGATGAGACAATATGCCAAACTGTTCCATATTTTGCAGAAAATGCTGTTAAAATTGCAAGCCCTGCTATTGCCAAAATAATCCCAATACCGTGCGTTATACTATTTATTATTTCTTCTCGCATTGTGTAGCGAGGAGCTTCTTTTTCTGTTATTTTGTTTTCTGTTATTTCACTTTTAATTGTCTCATTCTTGCTTATTTCCAAAATATCCCCTTAAATAAAACTTTTACATGTATAGTTATTCTAACTTAAAAAAACATGTATAGTTTATGCTTTTTTCTATGCTCTTACAAGCCATATTATATCATGCAAACAGCTAATAAAATACGCTTTATATAAAGTGGACATAAATATTTCAAGGGCTAAAAAAAAAGAATAAGAAAATACCAAACTTGTTACTATCTTCTTATTCTTTCTGGCATAAATAATATAGTATTTTTAAAACATCAGCGCTCTAAAAAACTATACGTATTTTTATACGTATTTTTAGGAAATTATGAGTATATTATGCACTTCTATTTTTTGAGAACTTTTTTCTTTTATATACTTCTCCTCAACGCAATTTTATCTTCTTGAAATTTTATATTATCAGAATTTTATCTTCACGAAATTTTGCTTCCTTGCTCTTTTATTTTCTTGTAAATTTCAAAATCTTAGTATCCAAAGTATTTTATATTTTCTCTGCTTATAGATTTTATTCTTCAAATTTTACTTTTTTCAAATTTGCTCTTTTTCTAATAGCCAAAAATAGTGTTTACCTAGTTTCATTTTGTATGAAGATGTATCTTTTATCTTCCAGTTTGTTATTTCTTTTGGTGCTTGTTCGTTTGATAAAACAACAACAAGCCCATCATCTGCTAGAGCCGTGTCTACAAATGGAAGGAGTTTTTGCCATGGCATGAATGCTTTCGATACTATAATATCGGCTTTCGGGTAGCGAGTAAAAGCATCTTCTGCACGCCCTGCAAAAACATGTGTTTTTTCTAAATTTAGCTGAGTGAGCGCCTGTTCCATAAATATGGCACGTTTTTCCCGCAACTCTACTAAATGATACTCGCCATCAGTCCAGAGCATTCTTAGCACAATACCTGGAAGCCCCGCCCCTGCGCCTAAGTCTAAAGTCAAAGGAGAGCTTTTTTTTATGTTCTTTTTTAAAAATTCCGCTAAATGGACACTATCTACTAAAAGTGTATCAAAAAGAGTTTTCCAGTCATTTGCTCCCACGAGATTCATTTTACTATTCCACTTTAAGAGCAGTGCCATATAAGAGTTTATTTTATCTGCCACCTGCTCGCTTAAATTAAGCCCATTTTGCTTGCCTTGTCTTATTGTATTCTCTACTGATATGCTATTCATACGTTAACTCTATTTTTATTTCTTTATTAATTTCTTAATTTCTTAATTTCTTTAGTTATTTGCTTATTTAGATCGGAAGAGCGTCGTGTAGGGAAAGAGTGTTAAG
>CAMQUX010000138.1 GCA_947037905.1 uncultured Desulfovibrionaceae bacterium
TTGAGGTGAGTGGTGTTTTTAATTCGTGTGAAACATTTGCAGAAAATTCTCGGCGGATTCGCTCTGCCTCTGCTTTTTTGGTATTATCTACAAAAAGTATCACAATCCCTGCTAGCTCTTTATTACTATACACTGGTGCTATGTGCAGTATGTATTGCACATCTTTTATAACAAGAGCCATCTCAATACTCTCGCCCATACTAGCTTGCTTTATGGCAGTTTGCATTTCGTCTGAGCGGTCAAGCTCTACTATGTTTTTAAAACGATATTTTATATGCTCTTTGCCAAATATCTTTATGGCTTTGTCGTTTATTAAAACTATCTCTTTATTAACATTGAGTAATATAAATCCGTTCGCTATATTCTCTGTTATGATAATAAATTCTTCTGTTTTTTGTCTAAGTTTATTTTTTTGACTTTCTATATATTCTTGCTGTTTTTTTATCTTTTTATAAAATAATTCTAGCTCATCGTAAGTCTGCTCGTTAATATTATAAAATGGTGCTATTATGCGCCTTGTTAAATATTTAGATATAAACATGGCTATGATACTTATAATAATACTCAGTAGTATTACATATGGCGTTGTTTGAAAAAGTATAGAATATATACTTGCGACTACTATGGATAATCTTATAATATCACCATTATCTAGCTTTGTAGCATAATAATAGGTCTGCTTACCTAGTGTATCTGATAATCTTGTAGCTTCCCATTTTTTTGCGGTCGCAAGGGCTAGTACTTCTGGACGATTTAAGTGATTGTCCATTTTTGAAACATCTTTATAATTATCAAACAGAACTTTCCCGTCTTTACGGATTATTGTAACTCTATCTGCTGTTACAAATGTATCTTTAGTAAATGTATTGCCGTTTGCTAAAAGTACCTGTTCTATATGCGAAGACTCTTCTTTTATATTTTTTTTCGCCTGCTCAAATAACTGATTATACATGATGCTTGCGATGAATATATTTAATAAACAAATCGCAAAAAGAGTCACACCTGTTATGCTATAAAAAATTCTTTTTTCCATTTTACTTACTCGTTCGTTATTTTAATTGCTTATATTTACTTAGCGAGTTTACTTGCTCGTATTTATTTAGTTTATTTACTTAATTTAATTGCTCATTCGTTATTTTACTTATTCACTTTAAATACTTATTTTACACACTTATATTTACTCAGTTTACTTGCTCACATTTACTTGCGTTTATTTGCGTTTATTTATATTTATTCACATCTACTTGCATTTAGTCACAGTTACTTGCAAGGACTTACAATGAATCCTGCTTACTTAAATACTTACTCAGACTGGCTCATTTTGTAGCCCACATTTCGTATGGTTTGTATAGCTTCCGCACTGCTGCCTAATTTTTGACGAAGTGTTCTTATATGAACATCTACTGTGCGAGTCTCACCGTAGTACTCTTGACCCCATACTAACTGCAAAAGACTCTCACGGGAAAACACTTTATCTCTGTTTTCCATAAATAATTTTAATAACTCATATTCTTTAAAAGATAAGCTTATCTCTTTGTCCGCAACCTTCACGGTTCTGCTTGTTTTATTTAAATAAATATCCTCAACACTTAACTCATTCTCAGTATTTCCTTTACTCTCACATCTTCGTAAAACTGCCTTCACTCGTGAGACCATTTCCATCATGCCAAATGGCTTTGTTATATAATCGTCCGCACCTAAATTGAGACCATTTACTATATCAAACTCACTGTCTTTTGCGGTTATTAAAATAACTGGTATATTTTTTGTCCTGGCTGATTTTTTTAAATCGCTCATGATTGCTAAGCCATCTTTTTTAGGAAGCATTATATCGAGTAGAATCAGCTCTGGGAGTGTCTTATTTAATGTATCTAAAAATGCCTCTGCGTCACTAAAACCACAGGTATCAAAACCTGTGCTTTGTAATGTATAGACTATTAATTCTCGAATATTTGCATCATCTTCTACGCAGTAAATCAAGATATATCCTCTCCTTTATATTTGCCCGTGTTTGAAAACTCCACCCAGTGGGCAATATTTGTAGCATGATCTGCTATCTTCTCATAATACTTTGCTATCATTAAAAGATACATACCATTTTCTATTTGCGTTTTATCCGCCAAAACCATCTCGATTATATCTTTTTTCATCTCATTAAACAACTCATCTACTAAATTATCTTCTTCTATTACCGCCTCACACGCCTGTAAGTCATTATCACCATAGGCATCTATACTACCAGTTACCATTTTCATGCTTGCGGTTGCTATTTCTTTTATGTGCGTATTTCTTATATGCCTTGATAAATCTGTCTGTAGTAAAATTTCTGCTATGTCTCGTGCTTGCCTGCCTATTCTGTCCATATCTGTAAGCATTTTTAGTGTCGATGATATTTTTCGCAAATCTCTTGCCACTGGGTGCTGTTTTAATAACAACTGTAAGCATAATTCTTCTATATCTCTTTCTTTCTTTGCTATTTCAATTTCTGTATAAATTGTTGTATTTATTGCGGATAAATCATACTCTAGCAATGCCTTTGTTGCATTTTTTATTGCCTTTTCACAAAGCCCGCCCATGATTAATAATTCCTCATGTAAAACTGCTAGTTCTTTATCTATCATTGCTTTCATCAACCGAACCTCCCTGTTATATAATCTTCTGTTCGTGAATCTTTTGGGCGTGAGAAAAGCTCTGTGGTTTTGTTACTTTCAATAACCTCACCCATTAAAAAGAATACTGTTTTATCTGATATACGCACCGCCTGTTGCATGCTATGTGTTACTATTACTATTGTGTATTCTTTTTTTAACTCTAGCACGAGCTCTTCTATCTTTGCGGTTGATATGGGATCAAGCGCTGAGGTTGGCTCGTCCATAAGTACTACCTCTGGCGATACGGCTAATGCTCTTGCTATACAGAGCCGTTGCTGTTGCCCACCGGATAAACTAAGAGCAGATTTTTTCAGTCTATCTTTTGTCTCTTCCCAAATGGCAGATTTTTTAAGACTCTTTTCGACTATCTCGTCTAAATCGACCTTATGTTTTATACCGTGCGTTCTTGGACCATAGGCTATGTTATCGTAAATGCTCATGGCAAATGGGTTTGGTTTTTGAAAGACCATTCCAACACGTTTTCGCAGTAGATTCGGGTCGATATCCTTATAAATATTTATTCCATCGAGTAAAAATGTGCCTGTTATTTTACAGTTTTCAATTAAGTCGTTTAATCTGTTAAGGCTTTTAATAAGTGTTGATTTTCCGCACCCTGAGGGACCTATAAAAGAAGTTATTTCTTTTTCTTCTATGCTTAAATTGATATCTTTTAATGCGTGAGAATCTCCATAGTACAGATTCACATTCTCGATTAAAAATTTGAGTTTATTTTCCATTCATAATCCTTTTTGCAATCCATGTTGATAAAATATTTATTGCGAGTACAATAAAAAGTAAAACACCTGCTGTTGCGTATGCCTGCTCTACATGTAGCCCTTCTGATGTGAGCATGTACATGTGTGTAGATAATGTTCGACCTGTGCTTAGTAGATTTGTTCCTATATTTGGAGAGGTGCCTGAGGTGTATAAAAGTGCTGCTGTCTCTCCTATAATTCTTCCTATTGCTAAAATTATTCCTGCAAGCACTCCGCTTGTGGCAGCTGGTAGAACTATTTTAAAAATTGTGCGTAATTTACCAGCTCCTAAGCCAAAGCTTGCTTCTCTGAAACTATTAGGTACAGCATATAAGGCTTCTTGTGTTGCACGGATTATAAGTGGTAAAATCATAATAGATACAGTTAATGCACCAGATAATATAGACATACCAAATCCTAAAAAGGTAACAAAAAATATGCTCCCAAAAAGTCCGTAAATAATAGACGGTATGCCTGATAATGTTTCCACTGTTGTTTTTATAATAGGCACAAATTTGCTTTTCTTATTGGCATATTCCACAAGATAAATAGCTGTAAATATTCCAAGTACTGATGATATGACTATTGCTATAAAAGTTATTATAAGCGTATTAATTGTTGCAGGCACAAGCGATACATTAGATGATGTATATTTTAATGAGAATAATGACGGTTTGCCCGCTATAAACTTACCTATTTCTTCTACTAGCCCAGGAACAGCAGAGATGATAATGTACGCTATAATAAACACCACTATGCTAATTGTTATACATGCGGACAGGTACACAAAAAATCGTAAAAAGTATGAGTGAGCATTTTGATTCATACTATAT
>CAMQUX010000139.1 GCA_947037905.1 uncultured Desulfovibrionaceae bacterium
CCGGTTTGGCTGCTTTGATTACAAAAAATACATCGCATAGGGCAACCTGCAAATGGTAGAAACACAGGCTGCAAAAAAACATGCTCTTTTTGTGGGATTGGTGAGGGGAAAAAATGTTTGCTCATGAAATAAAAATCTTATGATGATATGTTAAAGTAGCTAAGTATTTAAAGAACCAGAAAGGACTCTGTCCTATAGTTTATCCCAAGAATAAAATAACGGCTACTTTGTTAAAATAGAGGAGATATTTTTCAGCCCAAATTTAGTTTATATTCAGCCCAAAATATTTTCAATTTTACTTGAAATATGCTCAAAATATGCTCAAAATATGCTCAAAATATGCCAAAATATGCTCAAAATATGCCAAAATATGCTCAAAATATGCCAAAATATCTTTAATTTAGTTCAAGCGCTACCCAAAGTTAAACTCTACTCCAAATATATTTAAATTTCACGTAAATTTTGCTCAAAATATTTTCAATTTTGCTTAACGCTACTCTGCTTAACGCTACTTTGTTAAACTCGACTCAAGATATCTTCAAATTTTACGTGAACCCATTTGAGTTTTGCTTAAAATATATTTAATTCTGTTTTAATGTACCAAAAATATGCTCAAAATATATAAGATGGATTAAAATCGCATAAAATAAATGAGTATAGTTAGCATGTTAGTTTTTTAAAATAGTATCAAACACCTCAAGTACTGCAAGTCCATCTTCTCCTGTAATAGGTAGTGGGCTTTTATTTTTTAGTGCATTTATAAACGCTGTAAGTTCTGCTTTTATTGGCTCATGGTAGCGTGTTGGAATTTCTGCTGTGGTGTAGGTTTTATTTGTATCTGAAAAATGAGAGTGCTTATAAATTCTTTGGCTTATAAGATCAGCTTCAATGGTGAAGTCTTTACAAATAACAGTAATTTTTCTGGAGCGGAAAGGGCTTAGCCAGTGAGTTGTAATATGTGCGAGGGTATCATTTTCTGTCTGCAAAGAAATAAACGCAAAATCTTCGTGTGTTCCTTTATTTGTAGAATACTGTGCACGAGATTCTTTTATGTTCGATTCAGTTAAAAAGCGTACAATATCAATATCATGACATGAAAGATCAGTAATAACACCAACATCTTGAATGCGTGTAGGGTAGGGGGTTATTCTTTCTATCTGTATAGAGATGATATCGTTTGGTTTTGTGAGAATATTTTTTATGGCAATAATAGCAGGATTAAATCGTTCCACATGCCCAAGCATAAGCGGAACTTTTTTCTCTTTTGCAAGCGCAACAAGCTCTAAGCCCTCGGTTTTATTAGATGCAAGAGGTTTTTCCATAAGCACTGCAGTATTTGCTCTTAAAGCTTCAAGTCCCGCATCCTTATGCAAAAAAGTGGGCAAACAGATACTTATAGCATCAGGTTTTAATTCTAATAGCTCGGTTAGCGAGGAAAAAACAGGTATATTATAGAGGCTTTCAACTTGTTTTTTAGTATCAGTATTTGTGTCGACCGCGCCAATGAGTGTGACATCAGGCATTTCATTATAATTTCTTAAATGCACTTGTCCCATCATACCAAGACCAATAACTGCAACTTTCATCATGCTTTTTTCCTAAGAGAGTAAATAATTTTAATTAATAAAATAAGTTACTATTTTACACTTTCTTCATAGCGATTGCAAGAGCTGTATTTTGTTTTACAAGGAACATATAAGTGTGTATAAAAGATGAAGAAAACCTATAGTGAGGATTGTTATTTTGAGCAATGAGAAAAAAAGAATTTGGATAAGTGCTGGCGAGATTTCCGCCGATATTCACGCAGCAGAGCTTGTCTTAAAGATGAAACAGGACTTTCCAGACGCAGAATTTGTGGGTCTTGGAGGTGATGCTTTACGCTCTGCAGGAGTTAATGTTCAGTATGATATGAAGATTTTGTCATTAATAGGTATTACAGAGATACTCTCCGCACTACCTCGCGTTCTTGCTCTTTTAAGACGCATAAAGAGAAATTTAAACCGCCATAAACCAGATGCTTTAATAGTTTTAGACTCTTCTGCGTTTCACCTGCGCCTTATTCCATTTGCACATGCTTTAGGTATCCCAGTTTATTATTATATATTACCTCAAGTTTGGGTATGGCGAGTGCATAGAGTAAAAACATTGGCAAAATATACTCGTAAATGTTTTTGCATATTACCTTTTGAAGAAGATTTTTTAAGAAAACATAATTGTGATGCACAGTATTTTGGCAGCCCTTTACTTGATGAAATCCCTTTTGAGTCAGTAGTAAACAAAGAGCCAATAAGAAAACATATAGGCATTCTACCCGGTAGCAGAAAAAAAGAAGTGGAAACACTTATGCCAGAAATTGCAAAGGCAATGAAAACCTTACAAGAGCACGATCCTGAAGTATCTTTTTCTATTATTTTAGCGCCAAATATAAAAACAGAAACCATAAGAGCTTATTTGCCAAAAAATTTTCAAATTTTCTTTCATAAAACAGCAAATCGTTACGAGGCTATGAAATCTTGCGAGTTTGTGATAGCAGCATCAGGCACAGTTGTTTTAGAAGCCGCACTGCTAAATATTCCTGCTATAGTTTGCTATAAAGTTTCAGCACTTACAGCATTTCTTGTGGAAAGAATGGCAAGTGTTAAAATGGTCTCTTTACCAAATATAATACTAGGTTATCAGTTACTTCCAGAGCTTTTACAGTTAGAGATGGACAGCACTCATATAGTACGTGCTGCAGATATTTGGCTTTATGATAATCAGAAACTTATCGATGTTAAAAAATCTTTAGAGCTACTCCATGAGATAATGGGAGAGAGGGGAGCAACAGAGAAAGTTGCACAAGAAATAGCGAAAGATTTGCACTCTCTAGAAGAATAGTTGAGTAGAAGATAATATATTTGAATTAAAGATTTTAAATAATTAAAAAAAATATCAAAATAAGACAATTTAAAGAAAATAAGCAAAGCAATTTAAGGAACATAATTTGAATAGGATAATTCAAATAAATATATGATTTAAGTGTGTACGCTAAGAGAGTAAATTGGAAGATTTAAGAATAATTTTTGTCAATGGCGAGGGCGAGGAAAAAGAGTGAAATTTGCAGTACAGATATACGGTGATTTTTTTGGGATAAGCCCTGATGCATATAAACTATTGCAAGAAAAGCTTCCTTTTGCAGATGTTTCCTTTAGTGGTAATTCCTTGCATGTTGGGCATGAGGGGAGCTTTTTGCTTGTTGATGAAATTCTTTCAGATATATCAAAGTTAATGAACGATAAAGGTGATGGAAAGCTTGATGTTATCGATAAGCAGGAATGGACACTTACAAGATATCATGTAAAAAAAGATTCTGTAATAGAGAAAAAGATAAACATAGATAACGTTTTAGACCCAATGCTTTTATAGAGACAGAAGAAAACAATAGATTAAGAAATAGCTTAGTAAAAAATAGTTCAAACTAAAAAATAGCAAGAAGCAAGAAGAATTATTATATTTTAAGAGAAATGCAAAACACAAGTATTCTAAAAAAATAAGTCAGAAAAATAAGTAGACTAAGGGAGAAAATTAAAAAAGATATTTAGAAAAAATGAATAAGATAGCGAGAAAAAATGCATAGATTGAGAAATTTTTAAGTCCCTCAAGTCCCGCAAGATAGTTCATAAAAAGTCCTGCAAAGAGTGCAATAAAAAGAGAAAAAAGAACATCAGTAGGGCGGTGGTGGCTTAAGTATATCCTCGAAAAAGCCATAAGAAATGTAAGCGTGCCAAGTAAAATTGAGATGGCTATTTTTTTATAATAAAGGGCAAGACCAGAGGTGATACTTGCATTTTCAGTAGTATGTCCAGATGGAACAGAGTGATTTTCGCTGTTAAAGCTAAAAAATTGAAATTCTTCAAGCCCTGTATGCGGTCTTGGGCGACCAATGGCAACTTTTAAAACAGCAACAAGAAAAAAGTTAAAAATAATCTGCGTGCAGATATATGCAAAAAAGAGTTGTTTTTTCTTATGGTCTTTTTGCTTTAATCCTACCATAAAAATAAGAACAAAATAGGCGAAAAAAAGCCAGTTTGCAGAAAGTGTATACATATTTATACAATAAGTAAAAAGAGGAACATTTTTTTTATACTCTTCAAAAAAGAGCGTAATATTTTGCTCACTTGGAAAAAGAAATAAAAGAACAACACATAAAATAATAGTAGGAATAAACACTATTGAGTAGTGAAGTAG
>CAMQUX010000140.1 GCA_947037905.1 uncultured Desulfovibrionaceae bacterium
CATATAACAACTTTTTCTTGAATGGGTGCTAATTTTAAATATATCTTTAAAAAAAGGCAGATTATTTCGTGTTACGGTTGTGTTTATTTGAAACTCACAACCAGCATTTTTAATAAATTCAATACCACGAAGTGATGCTGCAAAAGCTCCCTTTTCACCTCGGAAAGTATCATGCTGTTCTGCATTTGCGGCATCTAAAGAAATAGAGAACCGCTCAATTCCTGCAGCTCGTAATTCTTTGGCATTATCTTCTGTTAAAAGAGTTCCATTTGGCGAAAGCACACAGCGCAAACCTTTACTTGTAGCATATTTTATAAGCTGTGGTAAATCTTTACGAAGCATAGGCTCGCCGCCTGTAAAGATTATTATTGGCTCTCCTGTTTCTGGAAAGGTATCTATTAATGCAAATGCTTCTTCTGTTGAAAGTTCGCCATCATAAGGTTCTATGTGCGCTTCTGCTCTACAGTGTTTACATGCTAAATTACACGAGCGAGTTACTTCCCACGCTATTAAACGCAAAGGTTTTACCCCAGGTGCTAATTCATCTGCACTGTGTTTGTGAGGATGTCCTACACTTTGAATTTTTTTATCGTGATGAAAAGGGCATTTCCCTTCTTGCTTGTCATTTTTATTCATAATTTTACCTGTTTTTCATTTTAATTCAAAATATTATGAGTTTTATATTTTAATTCATAGTTTTCTATATTTTTTATAATTTATTTGTCTAAATAATCTAAAACATCTTCTGTAAAGTAAGATAATATAAGATTTGCTCCTGCTCTTTTAGATGCAGTGAGTGTTTCAAAAACAACAGCTTCTTCATCTAACCAGCCTTGCATTGCGGCTGCTTTTATCATGCTGTATTCGCCACTTACTTGATATGCTGCAAGTGGTAAGGCGCATGTATTACGTAAATTTCGTAATATATCTAAATAGGCTATACCTGGTTTTACAATAAGAATATCTGCACCTTCTGCTACATCTGCACCACTTTCTAAGAAGCATTCATGAGTATTTCTAAAATCCATCTGATATGTTCTTCTATCTCCAAACTGAGGAGCTCCTTCTGCGGCTTCCCTAAATGGACCATAAAAAGATGATGCATATTTTACGGAATAAGACATTATTGGTGTTTCGGTGAAGTTGTATGTATCTAAAGCAGTACGAATTGCTTGTACTCTGCCGTCCATCATATCTGAAGGAGCTACAATATCTGCCCCTGCTTCCACATGCGAAAGAGCTACTTGAGCAAGTAGTTTTAATGTTGGGTCGTTTAAAACTTTTTCATTTTGAACTAAGCCACAATGTCCATGGCTCGTATATTCGCATAAACATACATCTGTTATAACAATAAGGTTTGGAAAATTACTTTTTAAAGCACGAACAGCTTTTTGAATAATACCATTTGCATCATATGCGCCAGTTCCTTCAGGATCTTTTTTAGTTGGGATTCCAAAGAGAATAAGGCTTTTTAACCCTTTGTTTACAGATTTTTCTACTTGTTTGATGAGTTCATATTCACTTAATTGGTACTGACACGGCATTGAGGAAATTTCTTTCCTAAAATGCTTTTCATTGGTATCCATAATAAAATAAGGCATTATGAGATCTTCTTTCATAACTCGATTTTCAGCTAATATATCTCGTAAAGTCTCTGTTTGACGCAACCTTCTGCCACGAAAAAAACTCATAAGAACTCCTATGCTCATAAACTTACATTAAATTACAATAATTTATCTTAAAAAATAGACTTAATATATAAATGAAAATACCTTTTGTTAAAAAATCTGCAAAAGGTATTTTCATATTCTATTCTATTTTATTTTATGCCTATTTCTTCATCTGTTAAATAACATGCTGGGTCTTCTGCCCAAAAATCGTCATGAAAGGCTTCTGCACGAGCACGGAAATTACCACCACAGACGTTTAAGAACTGACAGCGTGCACAGCGCCCTTTCACATGAGGACGTTTATCTTTTAATTTATGAAGAAGTTCAATTTTTTCATCTTGCCATATTTCTGAAAATGGACGCTCTAAAACATTACCAAAAGTTATATGACGCATAAACTGATCTGCATGAACACTACCGTCCCATGAAATACAGCCGATTCCTCGTCCTGAGCTATTACCTTCGTTAAATTGTAATAATTCAAGTATTTCTGCAGCTCTTTTAGGATCTTCTTTGAGCATTCTAAAATATACATACGGACCATCTGCATGGTTATCAACCGTTAATATTTCTTTTTCTTTTCCTTTAGCATGGAGCTCTGCGGTTCTATCCATTATATAATCAAGCAGTTTTCGTGTTTCTGCGTGGTTTAAATCTTCATTAATAAGCTCAGAACCTCGTCCTGAATATACTAAATGATAAAAACATGCTCTTGGAATATCTCGTTCTTCTAATAGCTCAAATATTTTAGGAACTTCTGTGAAGTTTCTTTTGTTAATAGTAAAACGTAAACCAACTTTGAGTCCTTCATTTTGACAGTTTTCTACTGCCTGTAATGCTTTTGCATAAGAACCCTTCACACCTCGAAATTTATCATGTGTTTCTTCGCCACCATCCATAGATATACCAACATAAGAAAGCCCAATTTCTTTTAGTTCTCTAGCTTTTTCTTTTGTTATAAGCGTACCATTTGTGGAGATAACTGCACGCATACCTTTAGATGTTGCATGGCTTGCAAGTTCTGTTAAGTCTTTTCTAACAAGTGGCTCGCCACCTGAAAAAAGCATAACTGGTGATCCAAATTTTGCTAAATCATCTATTATTTCTTTACCTTTCTCGGTTGATATCGCATCAATTCCTGTTTCTTCTGTCGCATGAGCATAACAATGTACACATTTAAGGTTACAACGTTGGGTCATATTCCAAACAATAATTGGTTTTTTATCTTTTGAAAATTGTAATAAATGCGATGGTAAACTACCTGATTCTCGTCCATATCTAAGAGCATCTGATGGCTCTACAGTTCCACAATATAATTTTGATATTCCAATCATAATAGATCCTCTTTTAATTAATATTTATACTTATTTAAAATTTAAACCTGTTAATCTTACTGTTGTTGGTAAGATTTTTTGTTGCCCTAATCTTTGTGACGTATGGATTCGAGTTTTTATATACTCCTCTTTTATACCATATTCTTTATACAAATATTCCATAATAACTCGACTACGTTCTGCTGCTAAATCAATTTGCCAGTCGGCATCTTCTGCCTCATCTAAGTATTGGTTGATAACAATTTCTTTTCGAACACCATAAAGAGCGAGTACTCTTTTGGTAAAAACACCTAAACCATAAGCTCCATCTTGAGACAAAGTACTACTATCTGGAGAAAAGATTATATCTTGAAAAAAGCTAAAAGGTACTCCTTCGGCTGCTTTTGTTTCATTAGGAATAGGTGGCACCATTGTTGGATTTACTTTTTCTTCAGGAATACTCATTGGAACAAGAATCTCAACAGGTCGTGTTACCGTAGTATCAGGAGTTTTCATCTTGCTTTTATTTACATCTTTCCACTGTAACCAAGCAGATAATTCTTTGCTCATATTTTCTGTTATGATTTGAATACATGTGGCAAGAGGTGCATCTGGTAGTATATAATTTTGTTCATAAAATATCCAACTTTTCGCATGCTTAGGCTGTATACGTACAGCTTGTTCCATGGAAAAAACTTTTTTCCCGCTGAATGTTTCATAAATATCTACTTGAATTGTTATTGCAGTATCATCAAGATTATTTCCTAAATAAAGATAGGGAACTCTTGGTAAAATTACCAAATCTGCCCCTTCAGACTTTGCTTGCGCAATAGCATAATGAGGAGAATATTGTTCAAGACTTCTATCATAAGTTAAATGCGTAAAGACTTCATTTTTTGTCCAAACATCTGCCATAACTTCTGTCATTGATGCTGCAAACCCTTTTTTATCTCTCATGCCTTGTAGTATATGCATTGGATAAAGCAAGGCCTTAACTTCTGGTTGATAGGATGGGCTTTTAGGATGAACTTTTACATAGAGCTTTGAAACTTCTGGCTCTATTACTTTATATGCTTTTGTTCCGTTTGTAAGATCAACATCAACACAAGCGGATAAAAATAGCGAGAGAAAAAAAAGAATAAAATAATGTCTTTTCATAAGAAGTCCTTAAATGCCTGTTTAATATAAATAGCTTCTTAGGGATACTACAAAAATAAAACTAT
>CAMQUX010000141.1 GCA_947037905.1 uncultured Desulfovibrionaceae bacterium
AATCCAGTAATAATTTTTCCACGGTTATACATATCTATCTCCTTTACTCGCTAGGTGGTGTCCAGTCATCGTCTTCTTCCTCAAAACCAGGTAGAGGCTCTAAACGAAGGTTCATTGTACGCTCTTTTTCTCCATCAAGGATAAGAGCATTTCCTACAAGCTCATGCACGCCACAAACACTCACTCCAGGAGCCCAATAATCAGCTAAAGGAATAAGAGTTGCACGGTCAATAGCGCAAATGCAGGACAGCATATTAACATCATGTTTTTCGCGCACATAATTTAAGGCATTACCGCGAGGGAGACCGCCACGTAGGCGTATATCCATTATTTCATCTGTATTTAATCCAGAACCACCAGCACAGCAAAAAGTTTGCTCACGGATTGTTTGTTCTGGCATTTCAAAGAAGTTTTCCACAACATTATTTAAAACATAACGTGGTTCTTCTAAAAGTCCCATAGCACGTGCTGGGTTACATGAGTCATGATAACTTACACGGTAAGCGCTGTTACGACTTGGATCTAATTTCAATTTATTATGATAAATAAGATCTGCTGTGAACTCTGTAATATGAACCATTTTTGTAGCTGCTGCGTTATGAAACACAGTGCCAGTTATTGGGCTCTTAGGAGTTATCATATGTGAACCTTGTAAATTACCATTCATGGTATCCATGTACTGGTTTACAACACGCCACATATGTCCACATTCGCCGCCTAGTATCCATTTTGAACCTAAACGATTGCACTCAGAGTACATTTTTCCGTTTAGTTTTTTCATCATATCAGCTGAGGTGAAAAGACCAAAGTTACCGCCCTCTGATGCATAAGTTGATAATGTATAATCAAGCCCAATTGCATCAAAAAGCATTAAATAACCCATGAAAGTATAAATACCAGGGTCAGCAAAAAGGTCACCTGATGGTGTTATGAAAAGAACTTCATGTCCTTTTTCATTGATAGGCACATTTATGCGTTTTCCTGTTACTTCTTCAATATCATCAACCATAAAGTCTACGATATCTTTCATTGCATGGGGCTGAATACCTAGATGGTTACCAGTTCTGTTACAGTTAGAAACAGGATCCATAATCCAGTGAAGATTACAGCCTACAAGCTGTAGCAGTTCTCTTGCCATCATAGTGATTTCTGCAGTATCGATACCATAAGGACAATACACAGAACAACGACGACATTCGGTACATTGGTAAAAATAGATGAACCATTCTTTAAGAACATCTTCTTCCATAACACGACTGCCAGTTAATTTAGAAAGAATTTTTCCAGCGAGTGTAAAATCTTTACGATAAACAGAACGCATAAGCTCTGCACGAAGCACAGGCATATTTTTAGGATCGCCTGAGCCTATGAAGAAGTGACATTTGTCTGCACAAGCGCCACAACGAACACAGGTGTCCATAAATAGTTTGAGTGAGCGATATTTTTCTAGGCGCTCAAGAAATCCTTGATGCACAATATCACGCCAGTTTTCAGGAAGTTTCCAGTCTGCATCAGCAGGATTCCATTCTCTTGGATTTGGAAAGCCTAATTTTTTTAAAGTATCTGGCTTAGCAGGATATGCCCAATTTCCTGGTGAAAAATCTACAGGAGTTTTCATCCAGCTAGTAGAAGGCATAGAGTAGTTAATACTTTGAAACATTTCTTCAGGTTTCATCGACATATAATCACCTCTTTTGGTAAATGCTATTAATCATTCTCTTTAGTAAGTGGTTTATCTAAAGGTAAACCAACTTCTGCCATAGGCTCACGAAAATCATTCTCATATGCTTCATAGCTATGCGGTTTGATATTTGGATCATTCCAAGGATTTTCGTAGTGCTTTGCACGGCTATTATTTGGTAAGTTACGTGTAGGTGAAAGAAAAACACCACCCGCATGCATAAGCTTACTAAAAGGAAAGTACATAAGAAGAACACTTACAAGAAATACGTGGATGAAAAAAGGAGTTTGTATGCCTTCTCTGACAACAAATTTCATACCAAGCATACCCATAGTGATTGCTTTTATTCCAACTATGTCTGCTTGAGTAACATAGCGCATGTAGATACCTGATAAAGCTATTGCAAGAATAAGGAAAAGTGGAAAATAATCTTGCACAAGAGAGATGTAGTTTACTTTAGCATCAGCAAAACGGCGATAAATTAAGTAAGCTAAACTTACAACAAAAAGTGCGTTTGTTAGGTAAACATTTGGCGCACTAATTTGGAATATACCGTCTAAAAATTCAGCTAAGCGAACAAATCCTGGCACTGGCTCAAAGAAAAGGCGCATATGGCGAATTATGATAACTAAGAAAGAATAGTGAAACATAAGCGCGAATACCCAGAGGAATTTGCTTGATGCATATCCTACTACAGGTCCTTTTTTGCCGTTTAGTAAACAAACTTTCGTGTTTCTAAAGAGACTACGAAAAGCGAATACTTCTAAAGCCATGCGAATACAGGTTTGAAAACCAGTTTGTGGGTTATCCCATTTAGCGTGCTTTTTTTCTACCATTGGTAAAGTAGACCATTGTTGACCGGTTGTGGTAGGAATTGAGAAAGGAACAGGACTTTTTGCCCATTTTACTATTCTATAGGTAACACCTATGATGAAAGTAAGTATTCCAATCCAAAGAAAAACTGGTCCGAAAAGTATTTGTAGACCAAGTATCTCTGTGCCTAAAAATGCAAAAAGCACTAAGGCTAAGACAAAAACAAGTGAGTACATAGCGTTCATTTACTATAACCTCGTTAGTTGAGAGTCTGATTGCTTTAAAAAACGCAATCCACCAGTACCCTTTACGGGGTACTGCAATCCACAATCATATTAGCACGCAAAAGCAAATTGTGCTGCGCGCGCTTAATTTCTTCCACTCGTAATTGATAAATTTCTTCCCGAGTTTTAGCATAAACATCAAAAGCTATAAGAGCTAAGTTGTCGATACGTGTTTCAAAGAGAAGAAGTTCATTTAGGCGATTTTCTTTTTGAAAATCTTGATAAAAAGCATCTCGTAGCATTTTTTTATAAAGATATACAAAAGAAACGCTATCGGACGCAGAAAAATTTTGTACAGAGCGAATACGAATAATAGATTCGAGACTTTTTGCCACAAGTGCTGCATTGTCCCAAACAAGAATGAGATCGTAAAGAGTCTCAATATGTTCCATTATTGTCACGCCAACAGGGTTTTGAAATTTTTTGTGTCTCAGCAGGATAGGTTGCAAATACAAGTTTTGCCCATTCTTTTATAAGAATTTCTCTTTTTTCTTCTAATAATGTAAGTATTTGCATAGTTCTCTGTATCTTGCTTGTAAGCTTGCTGATGAAAATCAATTATAAATCATTCAAAACATCGTATGATGTCAAATAATAAGAGAAAAGACAACTCTTTTAGTTAAAAAAATCATTTTTTTTTTATTTAATAAAAATCCAGCTCTTATTAATAAAATAAAAGAGAGAAAATAGCTGAGTAAGGTAGAAAATTTGGATACTAGCAGCACTTTTTAAAGCCTTAAAATCTAGCGATATGAAATTATGGATTAGAATCTAGAAATAGCAGACTGTGAGCTTATTTAGCATAATGAATAATACAGTCTGGCGTTAAATATATAAGCAATCATAAAAATATATTAAAGCTATATTTGTCTAAAAATTGTGATAACTTACCTAAAGATTATGATAGTTTGCCTAAAAAATGTGATAGTCTCTACAAAAAATGAGATAGTTTGTATAAAAAATATGTAGCTTATAATAATACAAGGATAGTTTTTTTGGAAAAGAAAAAACTAAATAAGTTATGCGTGTTATTAGTATAAATTTATTTATGGAAAATCTGGCAGAGTGTGTTGCTTAGAAATATAAGCTCAGGCAGGTTGGGCAAAAAATATTTATTCTAGCAGTCTGATTTAAAAAAGTTATTACGAAAAAATAAAAGAAAGAACCGTCGAAAAGTTTGAAAGGGAGATAGGGGGGAATATGGATAAAAGAACTTATAGTTAGTGCGGACGATATTATCGAAAAGTTTTGTGTGTTATTAGTATAAAATTATTTATGGAAAGTCTGCCAGAGTGTGATGGTTAGAAATATAAGCTCAGGCAGGTTGGGCAAAAAATATTTATTCTAGCACTCTGATTTAAAAAAGGTATTACGAAAAAATAAAAGAAAGAACCGTCGAAAAGTTTGAAAGGGAGATAGGGG
>CAMQUX010000142.1 GCA_947037905.1 uncultured Desulfovibrionaceae bacterium
GAGTGACTGGAGTTCAGACGTGTGCTCTTCCGATCTGTTGCAGCCATTCCAATAGAGAGTGGAAGCATAAAGATAAGAGAGCTAAAGTTTAAAGCAATTTGGTGACCTGCCACAACAACTGAGCCAAGAGGTGCAAGCAGAAGTGCCACACCAGCAAAGAGACTCACTTCAAAAAGCAGCGCTAAAGCACCAGGGAAACCAATGAAAATAATTCTTTTTATGGTCTTAAAATCAGGTCCTGTCCAAGAACTAAAAGCAATAGCATCTTTTGTTTCAGGTAAGCGACGTGCATAAAAAATCATACTTGCGCCCATGAAACAGTAAACAATAGCAGTAGCAACCCCAGTTCCAACACCACCAAGAGCAGGTGCGCCAAAATATCCAAATATAAAAATAGTATTTAAAGGGATATTTATCATAAGTCCTAAAAAGCTTGTAATCATAGCAGGGCGCATAAACGCCATACCTTCAAATGCGCTACGAAAAACACAGAAGAATAAAAATCCTGGAGCACCCCAAAGTATAGCACGCAGATATCTACCTGCAATCTCTGCCATGAGTGGTTCTACACCTAGGTTTTCTAGCTGAAAGGATATGGAAAATATAATGAGCATAAATGGCACAGTTAAAAAAACTGCGAGCCAGATACCTTGTCTGAAAATATGAGCAATTTTATCATTTTCGCGTGTGGCAAAAAGCTGTGATATTGATGGAATTATTGCGATAATAGCTTGAGAAAAAAGCAGTAGTGGCATCCAAAGTGAGCCAGCAAGAGCAACTGATGCCATATCGACAGCCTCTTGCCCTTCAATATTTTTAATTCTTCCTGTCATGACCATATCTACAAGTCCCATGGACGTCATAGCGATTTGCGCAAAAAATGCAGGTATAGCTAACTTTAGTTGTGTTTTTATCTCGAAAAAATAAGGCCCTTTTGTTTTTTGCATTGTGCTTCCATAAAATAAATTAATAGCTGAGTTTAAAGAGATATTCTGATTATGCAAGCTTTTTATTCACTTGAAAAATTGTTTTTTATGAGGGTGTAATATTATGCACAATAAATAAAAATGAGCATAAAAGAAGAGTTGTTTTTTAGCATGAAAAAGCGTAAATAATAAAATCTATAAATAAAAAAAATAGAGAAATAAAAATCATAAATATTAAAAAACTATAGTGTTAATAAATATAAAAAAAAGAGGTAAAAAAATGGCTAATGGTACAGAAAATATACAAGATTTTAGCTGTTTTAAATCATACGATATTCGAGGAAAAGTACCTTCGCAGGTAAACGAGAAATTAGCAGAGCAAATAGGGCGTGCGTACGCAAAGGCCTTTTCTCCTAAGAAAGTTGCAGTTGGGTACGATATTCGTCTAACAAGTTTAAGCTTAACAAATGCGCTCATCAAAGGTTTTGTTAAATCGGGTGTTGATGTTCTACTTATTGGCGAATGTGGCACAGAGCAAGTCTATCATGCGGCATTTTCAACAGATGTAGACGGTGGTGTTATGGTTACCGCAAGCCATAATCCAAAAGATTATAACGGTTTTAAGTTTGTAGGCAAGGGCGCAAGCCCTCTGCACGGTGAAAATGGTCTAGAGCTTATTCGTGATTTATGCGAAAAAGATGATTTTACTGATGCAAGCCATGAAGGAACAGTTACAGAAAATAGCCTTTTGCCAGAATATATACAAAAATTGTTATCATTTATTGATGTAAAAAATATAAAACCATTCACAATAGTAGCAGGTGTTGGTAATGGTGGAGCTTTTAAAGTTTTATCGCTGCTTGAAAAAGAATTACCGTGTACATTCATAGCACTACACCCTGAGGCTGATGGTAATTTTCCAAACGGAGTTCCAAACCCTCTTTTAGAAGAAAATCGCCTAGAGACAAGTGAGCTTGTAAAAAAACATAATGCAGATTTTGCGATGGCTTGGGACGGGGATTTTGACCGCTGTTTCTTTTTTGATGAAAAAGGGGAATTTGTAGATGGTTATTATGTAGTAGGTCTGTTAGCAGAAGCATTTCTTGTTGAAAATAAGGGTGCTAAAATAATTCATGACCCTCGGCTTATATGGAATACAATTGAGACTGTAGAAAACGGTGGTGGGCATGCTATACAGAGTAAAACAGGGCATGCTTTTATAAAAGAGAGTATGCGAAAAGAAAATGCTGTTTATGGTGGAGAAATGAGCGCTCATCATTATTTTAGAGATTTTGGTTATTGCGATTCTGGTATGATTCCTTGGTTGTTACTCTTAGAGCTATTAAGTAAAAAAAGTGAAAAACTTTCTAATTGTGTAGCTGTAGCAATGCAAGCGTACCCAATAAGTGGAGAGATAAATAGAACTGTTACAGATGCTGTAGCATGTATTGCTTCTATTGAAGAAAAATATAAAGATAGTGCGTTAAATATAGAAAAAGTAGACGGTTTAAGTATGAGCTTTGCAGACTGGCGATTTAATGTGCGTAGTTCGCAAACTGAGCCACTTTTACGTCTTAATATAGAAACAAGAGCAGAGAAAAAATTACTCACTAATAAGACCACAGAACTCTTAGCCATGATAGCAAAATATGAATAGATTTCTGTTAAGTTATAAATAGATTCTAAGCTAAGCATATGAAGAATGATTTTTTAGATAATGCTCTAGAGATATTCTAATTATTTAATGATTAGGCGAGTGTCTTAGGTTCGAAAAAGTAGAATAGATGATTTTTGATGTGATGTAAAAAATAAAAATTAGAACTAAAAACTAAAAACTAAAAATTAAAACAAAAAAAGGTAGCTTGTAAGGCTACCTTTTTTTGTGTGCAAGGGAGTATTTTTTAAAATATGAATATTAGCAAGATACTTATATTTTACAAGATGCTTATATTTTACAAGACACTTATATTCTGCACGATATCCATATTATAAGATATCTATATTTTATAAAATACAGACACTAACGATAGTTTAGTTATTTAAATTCCAAAGCATAGTCGCTACTTTTAATAAGAGATGATTTTTTAAAGAATGCTAAAAGAGCAAAGGCTAAGCTAGTAGGTAAAATTACGTAGTAAGCAATAGCAATAACAACAGCAGTTTTAGTCCAGCCTAAATGCTCAATAAGTCCAAGAGGACCAATGGCCCCTGAAATACCAAACCCAGCAGCTTGGGTGCTCATTGTAAATTGGAAAAAGCCAGTAATAAGTCCCATGATAGCTGTAACAATAAGAGCAGGGAGTAACATTATTGGTTTTTTTACAAAGTTTGCCATTTGCATTTTAGGTGTTCCAATAAAGTGTGCAAGGGAAACTCCCAAAGAATTTGCTTTGTAGCTAAAAACCGCAAGGGTGATAGCAGTACCAGCAACGCCACTATTAGCCGCTGCCGCAGATATTCCAGATATCCCAATGGAATAGGCAATACCAACAGTTGATATGGGCGATACAACAATAACAGAAAAGGACATAGATATAAACAGCCCCATAAGGAGTGGATGTAAGGTTGTAAACTGATTAATTACATTTCCGATGCTTACTGTTATAAGACTTACGTACGGTAAGCTAAGAAGCCCTAAACCACCTATAAAAATCGGAATAACTGTGGGTATTATTATAATCGCAAAACTTTTTAATGAGCTTAAAAAACGTATAATAACCCATGTGGAAAGTGTTGCCACAAGCCCTGCATTAATAACATCGCCCGTTCCTGCAAGAGAAAATACTCCTGCATCAAATTGCGTTATAACGCCAGAACCAACCGTTGTTGCAAAGGCAACAGATGCACTTTGAATACTATCTAGATTGTGTTGATTTGCAACACAAATACCAATAAGAAAAGGCATCATTCGAGTACAAAAAGTGCTAATTTCATATACATTTAAAAATATAGGATACTCTTTTCCAAGAAAAAGAGAAAGCTCTCCTAACATGGCACTCGGTATAAGTGCAACGACAATTGCTATACTCATACCATTGAGTACTTTTAAGAATGATAGATTTGTTGTGGTTTTAGGCATTTTTTATCTCATTATGTACTTTTAAAGGAATTATTTCGTTTATGCATGTGTTTCTTGTTTTATAGTCGTTGATATTTTCTATTGAATATTCAACCATATTAGCAACAGCCTCATCGGTATAAAAAGCATAATGAGGAGAAAGAATAACCTTTGGGTGATTGAGTAGCTC
>CAMQUX010000143.1 GCA_947037905.1 uncultured Desulfovibrionaceae bacterium
CTAAAAAAGACAGATAGTATTTATGCTTAATTTAAAAGACGAACTAAACGAAGCTCAGTACCGAGCAGCAACTCATACAAATGGTCCTTTGCTTGTTATTGCAGGTGCAGGTACTGGTAAAACTCGCACAATCACCTACCGCATAGCACATCTTCTCGAACAGGGCGTCCTAGCCAAAGAGATACTACTCCTTACCTTCACAAAAAAAGCAGCGCAAGAAATGCTCTTTCGAGCAGAATCTATCACAAAAACTCCACTAATTGGTCTACAAGGCGGAACTTTTCACGCTTTCTCATATATGACTCTCAAACGCTATGCGCATTTTCTTAATCTCGAGAAAGGATTTACACTCCTAGACGGAAGCGACAGTGAGCAAATAATAAAACAAGCCAAAGAGAACTTAAAACTTGGGTTAAATGACCGCTCGTTTCCTAAAAAAGCAACTCTTTTAGGGCTCATAAGTAAATCCCGCAACAAAGAACTTTCCATCGAAAATACCATAGAGCATGACGCTATTCATTTAAGCACCTATATTGATGATATTGTAAGTATTGATAAGGAATATCACAGATATAAACACGAACACAGACTGCTCGATTATGACGATCTGCTTTTTACGCTTGAAAAACTCCTTCTGCAAGAAGAGAGTGTGCGAGAAGAGTTACAAACTCGCTTTCGACATATTATGGTCGATGAGTATCAAGATACGAACAGAGTGCAAGCACGTCTTGTAAAGCTCTTAGCAAATAAAGAGTTAAATGTTATGGCAGTTGGCGATGATGCACAGTCTATCTACGCTTTTCGTGGGGCTGATGTTAAAAATATCTTAGCCTTTCCAGAGATTTTTCCAAACGCAAGCATTATCACCTTAGAAGAAAACTACCGTTCCAGTCAGGAAATTTTAGAGATAAGTAACACGGTTCTCGCTGGTGCTAGCCATAAGTTTGAGAAAGAACTCTTCTCGCAAAAAAAAGGTGATATTCCAAAACGCTACTCCCCAATGTCTGATCACTCACAATCACGCATTGTTGTAAAACATATTGCAGCACTTGAAAAAGAATATCCTTTAAAGGAAATAGCGGTTCTTTTTCGCGCAGGATATCAGTCATATTCCATAGAAATGGAGCTTAATAAAGAAGGACTGCCTTTTAGAAAATATGGCGGGCAGCGCTTTAACGAAGCCGCACACATTAAAGATATTATATCGTACATTCGTGTGCTTATTCATAGTGGCGATGTTCCTGCTTGGCAGAGACTGCTTAGCCCCATAAAAGGCGTTGGAGCAAAAACATGCAATAAAATTGTAATGGCAATTTTACAAAAGAACGATAAAGAGCTAGACAAAGCAAAAGCAAAATATCCTGAGCTTGTGCGCATTTTAGATTTTCTAAGCGTACTCGAAAATGCGACCATTCCTTTTTCCGAGCTTTTTCAAATGATTTTTGATTTCTATCTGCCTTTTATGCCGGTACTTTATCCTGATGATTACCCTAAACGGCAAAATGGCATAGAAGAGCTTTTACAAATTGCTCTCTCTTATACTGATAAAGATGAATTTCTTGCAGATATTTGCTTAGATAGTAACCATAGCGAAAAGGAAGTTGGAGACAACGCGCTTGTGCTTTCAACCATACATTCTGCCAAAGGCCTTGAGTGGTCTGCGGTGCTTCTAATTGATCTTGTGGAGGAGCGGTTCCCGTCTAAACGGGCTCTTTATAATCCAGAGGAAATGGAAGAAGAACGAAGGCTTATGTACGTTGCCTGCACCCGAGCAAAAGAGCAACTTTACATGTACACTCCAGCGAGTCTTTATAACCGCCAGTATAAAATGGCAGAGCAAGTTGCTGCAAGCCCTTTTATTACAGAACTGTCTGATACTATCTATACGCACGTAAGAGAATCGTACACTGGCGAATTTATTGTTGCAAAAAAGAAAAATATAACAACCGATTCTAACCCTTTAAGAGCAACTTTAAAGCCTCATAACTTTTCAGATGATTCGCAAGATGTATTTAATAACTCTTCACATGAGTCATCATCATATTCTTCGCACGGTTCATTTCAATCTTCTTCGCAAGATTCTTTTGATGAAGAATACAGCTCACCAAAAAACTCAAACATTGATCCGAACAAGCTTGGATTTTGTGAGCATAAAATTTTTGGAAAAGGAAAAGTCATCGGTTTTACTGAGCCTGATAAATACAAGGTGAACTTTCCAGGTTTTGGGGTTAAAACAATCATCGGCACCTATTTGACATTCTTGTAATACCCTTTGTTACAAGAGCTTGCCCTAATAAATAAACACTTAGCACAATGAGTTATTCTAAGAACTTAATATAATAAATTATCATAATAGCTTGACCTAGTAACTGAAAAGAATAGCTGAGCATCAAAGCTGAATATAATAGCGTAGATAGCATAAATAATACAATTTACTTGCTATATAGTAAGACCACATAGTACTTACAATATGCTCAACCTGCATCATAATAATTAGTATGATATACTAAATCTGCATAAGTATAGCCCCATTACAATAAAAATCACACCATAGGTTTTCATATGATAAATATCCTTAACCTAAGCTATAATGAGCTTGAAGAGTTTCTTTTAAGCCTCAATGAAAATAAGAGCTCTTTTGAAAAGCATACGCAAAATATCTGGAAAGCACTTTGGCATTTGCGAGTGAGCGAGTACAAAACAATTCAAGATATTCCCCTAAAGCTCAAGAGTTTACTCGAAAAGCATAGCCTAATTATCCTGCCAAAAATAATTTTACACCAAAAAAGCACCGACGGAACAGAAAAAATATTACTCGAGCTTGCGGATAAAAACTGCATAGAAATGGTACTTATCCCAAATTTAGAGGGGAAAATTACCCTTTGTATATCCTCACAAGTTGCCTGTAAAATGGCGTGTACTTTTTGCGCCACGGGCAAAAATCCCTTTAAAAGAAATTTGAGCTCAGCAGAAATATTATCGCAAGTACTTGTAGCAAAAAATACCATAGCAGATTCTTTGCAAACACCCCGTATTAAAAATATCGTTTTCATGGGCATGGGCGAGCCTTTTTTAAACATGCACGAGCTTATAAAAAGCCTGCGTATTTTAAATTCTCCCACCGCATTTATGTTCACACCTCGAAGTATTACTGTTTCCACCTGTGGAATAGCAGATACTCTTCCTATTTTTGCAAAAGAAAAACTCGCATATCTTGCTTTTTCACTCCATGCTCCAAACCAAAAACTGCGAGAAAAAATAATGCCCTTCGCCAGTAAATGGGCATTAGATAATATAAAAAAAGAGCTTATAAACTATCCTCTTAGTAAAAGAGAATATATAAGCCTCGAATATTTGCTCCTTGAGCATGTGAACGATACAGTAGAGCATGCAAAAGAACTTGCGGATTTTGCGAAAGCCTGCAACGCAAAAATTAATCTTATTATATTTAACGAGCATGAAAATTGTGAGTACAAAACACCCAGTGATGAGCGAATACAGGCATTTCGAGCGGTTCTTTTAGCTGAGAATATAACTGCAATTATCCGCCAGCGAAAAGGGGCAGATATCGACGCCGCTTGCGGGCAACTACAAGCAAAACTGCTTTAATATTTTATAAGAATAGATGCGGGTTTAATAATAGATACATGTTAATAATAGGAAAATATTTTCTTAATAGTTTTAGCCTAAGTTATATTAATAGGAGCATCATTTATAATCAAAATCTAAAATTCTTTAGTCTTATAAGATATATAAGACTATTTATTCTTCGACTTAGATTTCAAATACAGCGCTTTCACATATATTAATATTAAATATATCGATAAAAATATATTACACTGAATATCTATATAAAATACACCAGCAAAACCATTCTAATCATTATGCTCTTTTATTATTTCTTACTTTTCCATTTTGCTTTTTGCTCTTTTCTCCAGTCCCATGGTGCTGTTATATCCGCCATTTCCCATAATCCATTCGCTTCTCGCATTGCTATAAACTCTAAATCTTTCCAAGGCTCTCTATATTCTTTTTTAGCATACTGCTCATAAACCCAAGCATGCCCTGCAAGTAATAGCATCTCTTGTAAACTCTCCCCAGTCTCTTTATCATGAACTATAGCAACTATTCGACCGTATCTGTCCTTAGTTACTACAGTA
>CAMQUX010000144.1 GCA_947037905.1 uncultured Desulfovibrionaceae bacterium
TGGAGTTCAGACGTGTGCTCTTCCGATCTTCTTGATCTAAAAGCAAAAGATGGCAACCTACTTGGTATGGTGCTTGATAAATATTCTGGAAACTTCAACGTGCTTAACTACTGTGTTGAGGGTATGTTTAGTTCGCTTGGATACACCAGCCGTTTTGTAGGCACACCATGCTGGCCAGCAGGAATTGATGCGCAAAACTACGATTTTGGCGATATGTGGTGTAATGACCCAGAAGATATGGTTGAGGCAAAATATATAATAGTTTGGGGCGCAAACCCTGCTTGGTGTTCTGTGCATAGTATGAAATATATTTTCGAAGCAAAACGCCGTGGAGCAAAACTTGTTGTTATTGATCCAATGTTCACGCAAACATCAGCAAAAGCAGACCTTGCCTTGCAGCCAAATGTAGCAACAGATGGTGCACTTGCACTTGGTATGGCAAAACATATTCTTGATATGGGACTTGTTGATAAAGATTTTGTAAAAAATTACTCCTATGGTTATGAAGAATTTGTTGAGTACTTAAATAGTAATATATCTGTAGATTGGGCAGCGAAAAAAACAGGCATACCAGCTGATGTTATTCGTGAAATAGCAGTTGAATTTGCAACTGCAGACCCAGCTACTATTTGGATAGGTTATGGCATGCAGCGCCACGTAAATGGTGGAGCATCAGTTCGTAGTATTGACGCACTTGTTGCCATGACAGGTAATGTTGGTAAAGTTGGTGGTGGTGCTCGTTACGGGCAGCTACGAAGCGGTCCTTTCTCCTACTACGCTATGAATCAAACACCTCCAAAAGGCTCAAGAGGTGTTCCTAATGGAAATGGAGGATATGAAAATCGTTCTCTTAACATGAACAAAACAGCTCAAGAACTTCTTGATGCGCAAGACCCACCTATTAGTCTTTTCTGGTCATCTTGTCGTAATCCTTTTGCTCAAGATAGTGAAACAAAAAAACTTACAGAAGCCTTTGATAAAATCGATCTCGTTGTAAGTGTTGAGCAGTTCTTTACAGAAACTGTTTCTAATTCAGATATAGTGCTTCCAACAACTACTCTTTTTGAAGAATGGGGAGCGAATGTTGCCTATTGGCATTACTGGTTAAGTGTTAACGAGCCTGCTATTGATGTTATGTATGATGTAAAATCGAATCTTGAAATAGCAGCAGCACTTTCTCGTAAAATGAACGAGTTAGAAGCTGGATCTTGTACTTTTGCACAAGAAATCAATACAGAACAATGGCTTGCTAAAGAATTTAACCAAACCATGTATAAACAATATGGTATTCAAAGCTGGACAGAACTTTTAAATGGTCCTAAAAAAATGCTTATGGATACTTCTGCTTCTTGGGCAGATAAAGAATTCTTAACACCTTCTGGTAAGTATGAATTTTATTCAGCTCTTTGTAAAGAACATGGACACAATGCGCTGCCTGTATATGTAGAAGGCAGAAAACCATATGCTCCGTATCCTCTTTTAACACCACATAGTCAATTTAGTATCCATTCACAGTTTGTGAACCTAGAGTGGATGCAAGAGTTTGTGAAAGAACCGTTCGTATATATTAATCCACTTCTTGCTGCAGATAAAGAGATTAACGATTTAGATACTGTGGAAGTATTTAATGAACTTGGAACAATAACACTTCGTGCTAAAATCACAAATAATGTTCCCGATAAACATCTGCTTATGTACACATTATGGTTTCCACATCTTAAATATAATGTACAAAACTGTTTAGATGACAAAAGTGCAGATATGGGCAAATACAAAACAGGCGCGCCTGGTGTTGCTATTCATGGTCAATTTGCAGATATTAAACGTATTTCATAAATAAAGTGAGCATGAAATGAAAAAGAAACAATATGCTTTTCTTGTTAATATGGACAAATGTATAGGTTGTTTTACCTGTGCTATGGCTTGTAAAAACTTTTACCACCAACCTAAGAATGTTGCTTGGAGAAATGTCTACCCTGTATCAGAAGAAATCTATCCGCACCGTGATCGTGCGTTTATGTCTCTCTCGTGCAACCACTGCGAACACCCTGCGTGTTTAAAGGCATGCCCTGTGAGAGCTTATACTAAAAGAGAAGAAGATGGTGTGGTTATACAAAATAATGACCGCTGTATCGGATGTACAAACTGTATCCGTTCTTGTCCTTATGGTGCACCTAAATATGATAGCGAACTTAAAAAAGCTGTTAAATGCGACTTATGTCATATCCGACTCGATGCAGGTTTAAATCCTGTTTGCACAAAAAGTTGTCCTACTGGAGCACTTAGCCTTGTTGATATTAATAATCTCAACGAACCTAACGCTGTGCAGTATCCTGAAGGGTTTCCTCGTATGAAAAAAGTCAACCCATCCACTCGGTTTATTCTCCCTAAAATGCCTAATATAGTGAGGGATTAGCATGATTAATTTAGCTGTTTTTTATCACGATTTACCTTTGCTTATATTTACAGTTTTATCACAAACTGCAATTGGACTTATTCTAGCACTTAGCTGCTACAGATATTATATGCGCAAAGCAGGCACGCCTCTAACTTCCGTTAAAGAAGGCGTTGTCATAACAATGGCTATTGCTTTTGGAGGTGCAGGTCTTATTGCTTCTGTATTTCATGTGGGACACCCTCTTGAAGTTTATAGAATGATAGCACATCTTGGCATTGCTTGGCTTAGTAACGAAGTACTCTTTTACGGATTATTTCTTTTTTGCTTAGCTTCAGCTCTTTTCTTTAAGAAAACATTTATTATACCTGCAAGTATTTTTGGAATACTTACCATATTCTCTTCATCTTTAACTTACGCACCCCCTGCTTTTACAGCTTTGTATAACGCAGTACCATTTGCTCTTTTCTCTTTTACTACTCTTATTTTAGGCTGTAGTTTACTTTCTTGGTTTGTTAAAGATACTGAGCAAAAAACTCTTTGGCTGTTTACACTTATTGTTCTTTGTGTTGGGCTTGTTGTGTATCTTATTTTACCATGCGTTTGGGCATCTGGTGATACTATCACTATGCTTACTGCAAAAAGTTGGATAAGTTCTCCACTTTACTGGGGAGGATTAGTAATTGGGTATCTTATACCTGCTATTCTTCTTTTTAAAACAAGAAAACTGCTCAAAGTAACTTTCTTATTTTGCCTTGTAGGTGAACTTGCTCTTAGAGCTGTATTTTTCTATAATACTATTCACACTGCAACAAATATTGGAAATATCTACTAGAAATAATTTACAATCAAACAAAAAAGGGAAATTACTTTCCCTTTTTTTGTTTCTACTTCCTCTCTTTGTTTTATCTCTTTTTTTATTTTCATTTTCTTTTTTTTATATTTATTCTTATTTTTCTTTTTTTTATGTCATTTTTATTTTTAGTTTTTTTGCTCTTTCCAATTTTTTACTTTTTAATTTTTACTCTTAATTTTACAAGTATTTATAAAATATAAAAAATAGTTTTCTGTATCTTCTGTTTATAATTATGCCTAAAAGAATATAAATTTTTCTTAAAATTAAAATAGATACTCTTAAAATTAAATTTTTCACTTAAAACTCAACTTTTACTTTTTAAAATTATATTAGACTAAAATATTTTTATCCTATAAAAGATGCTATGCAAAATACACCACAAAATATAACTGCTATAATTCTCACCTTTAATAGTGAGGAACTTTTAGCAGATTGTTTAGATTCTCTTCATTTCTGTACTGATATTATTATTATAGATTCTTTTAGTACTGATGAAACACTTAGCATTGCTAAAAAATATCCGCAAGTGAGAATTTTTCAGCAGCCCTATGTTAATTATTATCCTCAGTTTTCCTTTGGCCTAGAGCAAGCAAAAGATGGTTGGATTATTAGTTTAGATAGCGATGAAAAACTTGACGATAACTTGCAAAAAAATATTCAAGAAGCAATTGCAAACCCAGAAGATTACGTGGGATTTAATACAAATCGTCTCACTTGGTATTATAATCGTTTCTTGCGTCATTGTTATTATCCTGATTATCTCTTGCGAGTTTTTCAGAAAAAAGAACTGTATATGACAAATTCTGGCGCGCATCAAAAGCTTCGCACCAACGGGAAAGCAAAAAAATTAACAGGCAATATA